>NZ_ASSD01000581.1 GCF_000520715.1 Paenibacillus zanthoxyli JH29 | reverse complement strand
GCGGCCCGCCGCAGACGGTGGGGAAGAAAGCCGTTGATATGGTAGGCCGCGATTTTCTGCTCTTCTGCGGATTGGTTAAGTACGCCCAGCGCGTTAATGATGCAGTGGGGCGAGACAATAGCTATTGTACTCTCCACAGCCGCAATATCGTCGGCATCCAGCAGAAGTCCCTGCTGGTCGCTTTTGTCCCGGGTTGTGTAAAATACCTGGTGCTTGCCCTGAAGGCGAAAGTAATCTGCCAGCATATGCCCCGCCATGCCATTTCCGCCGAGGATCAGCAGCTTCATTGCAGGAAACCTCCCCGGATCAGGATGTCCTTGATTTCTTGTTTGGACATCAGATTATTCCCGGAACTGAAGCTGCTGAAGGACACCGGCTCACAATTTTGATAGCGCGACTTCAGATGAGGCATATTAAGCGTAGGCAATATGACAAGATACTGCTCGTCGTATACTACGGTCGTCAGGCTCTCGAAATCGCTCATCAGAATTTCATTGATTTTTTCCCCGGGACGAATGCCTGTCTCGATCATCCTTACGTCTTGTCTATCGGAGGCCTCGATGAGCACTTCGGCCAAATCGACAATCCGGCAGGTCGGCATAGTCATCACGAAAATCTCGCCGCCCACGCTGACCTCGGAAGCTTTGAACAGCAGGGAAATCGCATCGCTCAGCGTCAGGAAGAACCGGGTCATATTGAAATCGGTAATCCGCACTTCGCCTTTGTCCCGAATCTGCTTCATGAACAAATGGACGACGCTGCCGTTCGTTCCAAGCACATTCCCGCCCCGCACAGTAACGAACTTGGTGCTTGACCCAAGCAGATTCGCATAGACGATCAGCTTCTCGCCGATGGCCTTGGTCATGCCATAGAAGTTCGACGGATTGGCCGCCTTGTCAGTCGAGATATAAATCACTTTTTCCACCTTGTTCGCTATCGCCGCTTCAATGACATTCTGCGTACCGATGACGTTCGTCTTGAGCGCCTCGTACGGCTGATCCTCGCAGACGGGGACATGCTTCAGCGCTGCCAGATGGAACAAGTAATCCACCCCCCGGCATGCCGCAATGAGAGCTTCCTTATCGCGGATATCACCGATGACAAAGCATAACCGTCTGTCCTCGAATTCCCGGCTCATGGCTACCTGGGCGGATTCGCTGCGAGAGAAAATAATGATTTCCTTCGGATTCTGCGGCAGAAGCTGCCGGACCAGCTCATGTCCCCAGGAACCGGTACCGCCTATAACCGCAATCCGTTGATTATTGAACATACAGGTTCCCTCCAAGTAAAAATTTGACGACCTTTTGCGATACATCCGAATCCAGATAGCCGTCAGGGACTTCCCACTTGCGGCTCATCGAGGTCATCAGCCGGGCGCACCGCAAAATACTTTCGCTGTCCACTCCAGAGACGATATTGCTTCCGCAGTCCACCGTCTCCGGACGCTCGGTCGTCCGCCGGATCGTGACGGTCGGCACGCCCAGCAGGCAGCATTCCTCCTGAACGGTGCCGCTGTCGGTGATGGCGCAGCGCGCATTCTTCTCCAAAGCGACAAAATCGAAAAAGCCGAACGGCTCGTAAAACTCGACGAAGCGGTGCATCTGCAGCGGAAGGGAGTTCGAAAGCTTAGACCGGGTACGTGGATGGATGCTGCAAATCAGACGAAGGCCGAGGTGACCGGCGATCAGGTTTAAACCTTTCAAGATCTCGAACAGCGTCTCCGGCTGGTCGACATTCTCGGCGCGGTGAGCGGTAACGAGAACGTATTTCCCCGGTTTAAGGCTAAGCCGCTTCAAAATTTTGCTGGCTGCAATTTGCGGAGCGTAATGTGTCATCACTTCATAAATCGGATTGCCGGTGAGCATGATCCGGGCATTCGGAATGCCCTCGGCCTCCAGATGCCGTTTGCTCTGCGGCGTATAGGGCATGTTAATGGTCGAGACGGCGTCGATGACGCGCCGGTTCTTCTCTTCCGGCACTCCTAGATCATAGCAGCGGTTGCCCGCTTCCATATGAATGACCGGAATGCCCATCCGCTCGGCCAGAATGGCGCATAGCGCGCTGTTCGTATCGCCAAGCAGCAGAACGCGGTCCGGCTGTTCCTTCAGCAGGATCGGCTCCAGCCCGCCGAACATAGCGGCAAGCTGTCCGCCAAGCCCCGCCTGCTTCTCCTGAAGCATGTAATCCGGCGCCCGCAGCCCCAACTCCTCAAAGAAAATGCCGCTTAGGCTGGCAGTGAAATTCTGGCCCGTATGCACCAGCACATGACTGTCCGCATACCGGTCCAGAAGCGGAATAATTACGCTCAGGCGGATGATCTCAGGGCGCGTGCCCAGAATGGTCATGATTTTCATGCGTTCACTCCCCTGCTTGAATCTTGATGATGATTTAGTTTCAGGACCGGCAGGCAGGCCGTGCGCGAACCCCGGCGAAGTATGCAAGGGCAGGCCGGGAATCGGCAATGAGCCA
>NZ_ASSD01000580.1 GCF_000520715.1 Paenibacillus zanthoxyli JH29 | reverse complement strand
CCCAAATGAGCTGCCCGGCCACCAACCAGGTCATCAGCAGCAGGGTGGGGAGCTTTTTAAGAGCGCTATATTGGGTTAGAAACCCGCTGCTTTGCCCAAGTGACCATAAAAAACGGATTTCTGCCGTTCTGTACCCTGACATGAACACACTTAAGCCCGCCAAGCTCCCGATCAACCAGTATCCTCCATGCCAGACATACTCGTCCAAGCCAATGCTCTCTACACGTTCTGTCAATTTATGTACCCCATTGGAAAACAGAATTAATAATAAAACAATTAAAATCACGTCCCGCCAAGTGACTCTTTTTAATTGATTTAAATAAACTTGCTTATAAAGCTCCCAGCTTGTCATTGCGCCCCTTCTTTCAGGTCAAGAAACCGACTCAAAATCGGGTGACCCTTCCTGTGAGATATAAAGTTCGAAATATTTACCCCTGAGATTGAGTAATTCTTGATGCGTACCCGTCTCAGCCACCCTGCCTTGGTCTAACACAACAATACGGTCCGC
>NZ_ASSD01000579.1 GCF_000520715.1 Paenibacillus zanthoxyli JH29 | reverse complement strand
GGAGGGGCTGCCGCGGCTGCCGAAGAATCCGAACGGCAAGCTGGACCGGAAAGCGCTGCGGAACCAGTTCGGCGGATCGGGTAATCCGGCGGAGCCTTTGGAGAATCCTCATCTCATAGAGGCCAAAGAGGAGGGCACCCTTCCGCTGGCGCCGGCGCAAAGCTGGCTGATGAATTATTTTGAATCCCCGTATTGCTGGGCGGGCTTTACCCGGTTTGTATACAACCGGCCGCTGGATTTGCAGCGGTTCAAGAAAGCCGCCGCTTTACTGAACCAGCGTCATGATGTGCTGAGAAGCGTCCTGGTGCAAAAGGACTTCGGATGGGAGCAGCGTTTTCTTACCGGAGAACTGGACAGCAATGTGGATTTCTACGATGGCACTCACATGGAGGAAGCCCAAAGAAATGAAGCGATTGAAGCAGCTCTGACCGAAGCGATCAAGGGATTGCAGGTTGACCAGTGGCCTTTATGGCGAATTGTCGTCGTTCAGATTGCAGAGTCGTCGTACGATATTGCGGCGGTTGGCCATCATCTGATATCGGATGTGATTACCAATCAGCTGTTGGTCCGGGAACTTTGGCAGATTTATGCCGGGCTCGGTCCGGAAGGGCAGCACGCGCAGCTTCCGAAGCCCAATGCATATGCCGATTTCATTCAGGCCGTACAGGAACAAAAACGGGTTCATGGCAAAAGTTATGCGGATTACTGGTCTTCCCAATTTCCGCCGGAGTCCGCGTTCAAGCTTCCCGCCGATTTTATCAAGGGGCCAAACGATGAGCAGTCCGCAAGGCTTGTCCGCTTCGAATTTGACAAAGCACAGACTAGGGCGATACTGGGTCAGGCCAAAAAGCACTTCGGCAGTAATGTATATCCAATTCTGCTGGCTCCGCTTTACCGGATGCTGGGCAACCTCTTTCAGCGCCCGAAGGTCATTGTCAGTCACCGGGTGCATGGGAGAGAACTGGGAAGCGAGCAGAGCTTTATGCAGACGCCCGGTAATTTTGCCGTCAATTTTCCAATGGGCATTCATGTGGAGCAGGATAGCAGCTGGCAGGAACTTGTCCGCAGCATTCGTCAAAGTCTGGAGGAGGTTCCGCTTGGCGGGGTGAGCTATGATCTCGTCTCCGAGAATTTGCCGATCTACATGTACCCGGACGTCAAACTGACTCCGATCAGGGCCAATTATCTCGGAAACCGGGATATGCCGAAGCTGCCGGGCTTTGAATTCTCGAAGGAAGGGCTGGACCGCCGGTTCGCATTGCCGGAGCAAAAAAGAATATCCGTCATTGAGTTCTTTTTCTCGATCGAGGATGGCAAGCTGGTTGCCGAGATTGAGTATTCGTCCAATCTGCATGCCGCAGCAACGATCAATCGCCTGGCGGAGCATTACACCGAAAATATGCTGAACCTGCTCTCGTCGATCGAATCGCCGGTACCGCAGCTTAGACCAAGAGAGGGAGAACTGTCCAATAAAGTGGCCATTGTGACCGGTGGCAGCAAAGGCATCGGACGGAGCATTGCTGAATCCTTGGCCCGGGAGGGAGCCGATATTGTTCTTGTATCCAGATCGGCTCAGCAGCTCCAGGAAACGGCCGACGCGATCCGCAAGTTAGGTGCGCAGGTTCTGGCGATATCGGCTGATGTCAGCGATATTTCAAGTGTGTATAAGGCCGTAGATCAGGCCGTGGAACGTTTCGGCCATATTGATATTCTGGTCAACAGCGCCGGAATCACCGGAATGGGGGCGGCAGCCGATATGAGCCCCGAGATGTGGAACAAGATTATTCAAGTGAATCTGCTGGGTACGTATCACTTTTGCTATGCGGTTATCCCGCATCTGCTCAGACAGAAGCAGGGCAAGATCATCAATATCGGCTCCGATTCCTCGTTTATCGGTTATCCGATGATGAGCGCCTATGCGGCATCCAAGCATGGTGTTCTCGGATTGACCCGGTCTTTGTCGGAAGAGCTGAAGAACAGCAATATTCAGGTGAACGCGCTTTGCCCGGCGCTCGTGGATACCGATATGGCCCCCGCAGCGTTCAGGGGAAGAGCCATCCCTCCGTCCGGAGTTGCCGATACGGCGGTATTCCTGTCTTCGTCCCGCTCGGATTATATTACCGGCGAAGCGCTGCAAATCTATGGCAAGCAGGATATGAACTGGTTCGGAGCACAGCAGATGCAAATGCTGCAGGCTGTAATGCGCAAGCAACCATCATTGTAAAAGGGGCCTAATCGAAAATGGAGCAACAATCGGGCAAACTTCATGAGCTCCTTGGCGGCGGCAAAGGGATCATTTACAGCATTGCCCTGCTGGTGGGGACTTCTATGGGTGTCATTAACCCGCTTTCCACCACCCATATGACCACTAACCATGCAGATGAAATTTGGATTGGCGTCATTTCTTCCTCCTACTTTTTCTTTATGGCGCTTGGTTCGCTTTTTGTGGACAGAACGATGAGAGGAAGCAATGTGAAAAAGGTCATTACGACAGGTTTGCTGCTCACCGCCGTGTGCGGGGCCCTGTTCCCTCTGTTCACCCTGAATGGGATTTGGCTGGGGCTGATGTCTTTGATGGGGATTGGCATTAGCTGCAATATGGTGGGGATGCAGACGGCGCTGCACAATCTTTCGGATGCGAAGAGTCTGGGGATGGTCAACGGCATTTACAGCTTATGCTATGCCTTGGGGCTAATTGTCAGTGCGGCGCTTGCACCGCAGGTATATAGCTATACAGTATGGCTGCCGTTTGCTTTCAGCAGTCTATGCCTGATACTTGCTGCGGGAATCATTCATTTTAAGCTACATGGCGTATTGATCATTCCCGGGCGTGCCAGGGAAAAGGTCATTTCCAAAATCAAACCGGGGCTCTTCGGCGCCTTCGTTTACGGGTTCAGCGAGACGATTGTGGTTTCACTGTATCCCCTCTATTTAATAAAGGAGCATGTCGCGGTTTCCGAGACAGGGTATGCCCTAAGTATTTTTGTGGTCGGCAGCATTGTCGGCCTGCTTCCATTAACCTACCTGGCCGACCGGATGGGACGGAGGAAGTGCCTGGCTTTATGTGTGCTTCTTTCCACTATAACTGTGGTCGGCATCGTGTCCGTGTCGGATTTATCTCTTAAAATGCTATTTTCCTTCGCCGCCGGGTTGATGATCGGACCGCTGTACCCTCTCTCAATGGCACTTGTGGTTCAAGATTTGCCGCAAAGCGAGAGGTCCTCGGGGAACGCGTGGTTCACGACCTTCTACGGCTTTGGTTCGGCGGCGGGGCCGTTCTTTTCCTCTGTCGTCATGGATATTTGGGGGCATCGGCATATTTTTACGGCAAGTCTATTGCTGTTTGGCTTATTTCTGACCCATATGTTTGTGACAAGAAAAGGTTCAAAAGTACGATTAGCCAAGGAGGAAATGTTGTGAACAGAATCAAAAGGAAGGGTAAAGAGAAGCTTTCTATTCTCAAAGGGAAAAGCGTAACCGGTAAATATGCCAAGCTCGGAAATCTGGCGAATGCCCTTGTTCAAGTGGCAGGCAACCCGGAAAGAGGCATCACTTTTATCCAAAATGATAACTCGGAGTTCTTCCTTTCGTATCAGGCGCTCTTGGAAGGAGCTACCCGCCGCCTGGGGGGGCTGCAGGAACAAGGGTTTAAGCCGGGCCAGTATGCACTCATCTTATTAGAAGACAGCAAGGAGTTCATTCTGACTTTCTGGGCTTGTATCCTTGGCTGCATTATCCCTGTTCCGGCATCCTACCCGGCTTCCTCCAAGGTAATCAATACCTCGCTTAGCAAGCTGCTGGCGATATGGGAGGTCCTGGAGCGTCCCCGGATTCTATCCGACCGCAGTCTTCTTGAGGCGCGTGAAGAAATGGAAACCACTCTCGGCATCAGCGGATTGCAGATTCTTGAATCCTCAAGCCTGGATCAGGCGCAGCAGGACGGAATTCTTATGTTGGCAGACGCCCATTCTCCTGCGTTTATCCAGTTTAGCTCTGGCAGCACGAATATACCTAAGGGAACGATCCTGACCCATGACAACCTGCTAATAAACATTGAGGCCATTATAACCAGCAGCCAGATGTCGGATAAGGACCGTTCCCTTGGCTGGATGCCATACCACCACGATATGGGGCTGATCGGCTTTCACCTCTCTTCCTTGGTATTGGGCATCAATCAATTCAATATGACGCCGATGAAATTCGTCAAGCGGCCGACCCTGTGGCTCGATATAATCGACAAGCACCGGATCACCTTTACCGGCTGCCCCAATTTCGGACTTCGTCTCGTTTCCAGCAGGGTGAAGGAGGAGCAGCTGGGCTCCTGGGATTTAAGCTCACTAAGATTGCTCTATAACGGCGCCGAACCCATTTCAGTCAAAACAATGTGGAAATTCATGGATAGATTCGCAAAAAGCGGATTCAACAAGAATGCGATGTATCCGGTCTACGGAATGGCCGAGGCCTGCCTGGCCGTAAGCTTTCCTGTCCCGGGAGAGGAGCCTTTGGTTCACACGCTGAACCGCGAATTGCTGGCGGGTGAATCGCGCGCCGAGGCCATTGACGAGGACGACAAGCGGGCAACTTTAATGGCCGATGAGGGCTATCCTGTGGTTGGCATGGAAATCCGGATTGTTGAGGATGAAACGGGGGTTGTCGTTCCCGAGGGAACGGTGGGTGAAATTCAGATTCGCGGCCGGAATGTCACTTCCGGTTACATCAACAACCCTGAGGCGACCGCTAAGTCCTTTCAAGACGGCTGGTTAAAGACCGGCGATACCGGCTTTATTTTGAACGGGCGTTTAACGGTCAGCGGACGGATCAAGGACATTGTCTTCGTTAATGGACAGAACTTTTTTGCCCATGATATTGAAGCGGTCATTGAAGAACTGGACGATGTCGAACCCGGGAAAATTGCCGTTTGCGGTTGGCATGATGAGGAAGAGGGAAAAGAAAAGGTAGGGCTGTTCTCTACCCAGCGGCTGCAAGAGAAGGACGTAAAGCCAGTCTATTCCAGAATCCTTCGCCACATCAACGAGACGATAGGTATTCCTGTCGACTACGTCTCGTTCATCCGCTCCATTCCCAAGACGACAAGCGGCAAAGTGCAGCGATTCAATCTCGTCGGGTCATTCAAGAAGGGCGAATTTCAGGATAAGACGTATCCGGCCTCTTATTTTACCGCTGAAGCCAAACCCAAACCGCTCGAACCGGAGAGAAACCCGGGCGTCGAAGCCGCTTCCGGAACATTTGCGGAGAACATTCGGAAGATATGGGCGTCTGTTCTTCATAAACCGGTGGAAACCATACCGTACGATGAGCCCTTCCTTTCTTTGGGAGGTACCTCGCTGAAAGCAATGCAGGTTCTGGGGGCTCTTGAAGATGAGCTGTCTATGGAGCTGACGCATGATCTGTTAATCAAATGCCGTACCGTGCGTGAAATGGACGAGTACCTTGCCGCCTGGGTTAACTTAAAAGGAAGCCCGTCCGAAGGCCGGAAAGAGCAGTCGGCTTCAAATAGCGGGAAGTCCGGCGGGGGAGATATTGCCGTGATCGCGATGGCCTGCCGCTTCCCGGGGGCTTCAAGTCCTGAGGAGTTCTGGCACAAGCTGGTGCAGGGAGAGCAGTCTATCGGTGAAGTGCCCGGCAGCCATTGGAATATTGATGACTATTACAGTCCTTATCCGGAATTTGGCAAGACCTATTGCCGTACAGGGGGCTTTCTTGACAATCCCTACGGCTTCGACGCCAGCCTGTTTGGCATCTCCGAAGAAGAAGCGGCAGTGATGGACCCGCAGCAGCGGATGGTCCTGGAAATGACTTACGAACTGATCGAACGGGCGGGGTATTCCCGGCAGCAAATGAGCGGCAAAAAGGTAGGGTTATTTGTCGGGGCGGGAGGGAATTCCTATTTCGAATACCATCTGAGTACCTTGAACCGGATGAAGCTGCAGAGCTTTGACAGCTTCACCGTGCTCAGCAGTGAACAGCAAGAGCAGATTATGGAGGAGTGGAGACGGAAGCTGGGAATTACGGGCGACCATTCCAATCTGCTGGTCGATAATATTATCAATATGATTCCGTCGCGCACCTCGCAGGAATTCAATTTCAAAGGGCCGAGCATGGCCGTGGATACGGCGTGCTCGTCGTCGCTGGTCACCCTTCACCTTGCCGCCGATTCCATTCGCAGAGGAGAGTGCGAATCCGCGATAGCTGGGGGAATCTCTCTCCTGCTGACGCCAACCTCGTATCAATATTTCAGCAATGCCGGCGCTTTATCTGCCAGCGGGCGCAGCAGCGTCTTTGATGCCGACGCCGACGGCTTCGTGCCCGGAGAAGGGGGCGGGCTCGTGATGCTCAAGCCCCTTGAACAAGCGCAAAGAGACGGAGATTCGATCCTGGCGGTCCTAAGGGCCAGTGAAATCAACAACGACGGCCATTCCATCGGTGTAATGGCTCCGAACCCTGACGGTCAGAGAGAGTTAATTGAGTCCCTCTATCTGCGGAACGGGCTGAATCCGGCGGACATTCAGTATGTGGAAGCCCATGGAACGGGCACGAAAATCGGCGACCCGAGCGAAGTCAGAGCGCTGGATAAAGCCTTTAAGCGCTGGGGGCTTGCCGCGCAATCAATTGCCATTGGTTCGGTAAAATCTAATATCGGACATCTGCTCGGCGCAGCGGGAATCGCCAGCTTTATCAAGATCGTCATGGCCCTGCGGAACAAAACGATGCCGCCGCAGGTGAATGTCATTCAACCGAATCCGATGCTGAAATTTGAGCAGACCCCTTTCTATCTGCTCCCTGAAGCGAGCGAATGGAAAGTGGCGGATGGAGCGGCCAGACGGGCGGCCATTAACTCCTTCGGCTTTGGCGGCACCAACAGCCATATGGTCGTTGAAGAGGCGCCGCAGGGACATCCGATAAGCAGGGAAGCGTATCCGGAGCGGCCGAAGCATGTTATCGGTCTGTCCGCTCATACCGCTTCCGCGCTGGAGCAAAAAAAGGCGGATCTAGCGGCCTTTCTCGAACAATCCCATGAGTATTTGCTCGCGGAGATTTGCTATTCGGAGAACGTGACGCGTACGGCACTGCCGCACCGTTTCCATGCGGTAGCGGATTCGGCCCAGGACCTGATCGGCAAATTGAAGCTCACTTCGCAGGGGCCGGTCCCGGCTTTGATTTCGCCGAAGATTGCGTTCATGTTTACCGGACAAGGCTCGCAGTACGCAGGGATGGGCAGAGCTTTATATGATCAGCTTCCCGCTTTTCGTAAAATTGTGGACGAGTGCTCGGAAGCCTTCTATCCCTATCTTAAGCTGAAGCTGACCGACTTGCTCTACGGCGCGGAGGCCGATAATCAAGTTCTTGCGCAGACGAACATCACCCAACCGGCCGTCTTTACGATGGATTATGCCTTTGGCAGACTGCTGCTGGATTTGGGCATCCGGCCTGCTTACCTGCTCGGCCACAGCATCGGGGAATGGGCCGCCGCTTGTCTCGCGGGAATCGTCAGCCTTGAGGATGCGGCAAGATTGGTAGTCGCAAGAGGCAAATTAATGAGTGAGCTGCCGGCGGCGGGAGCCATGGCTGCGGTATTTACTTCAGCCAGCAAACTTGATGATTTACTGAAGTCCTTTGAAGGTTCCTTGTGGGTCGCCGGATACAACGTCACACATCAGGTTGTGTCCGGAACGGCGGAAGCGGTGGAAGCATTTGTGTCCGCACTGCAGACGCAGGGAATCGGAGCCAAGAGACTGAACGTTTCCCAAGCCTTTCACACGCCGCTGATGGAACCGATGCTGGAAGCGTTCAAGAAGGAACTGGAAGCCACGGTGTTCCACGCTCCGCGAATTCCAGTCATTTCCAATGTGAGCGCCGAAGTCATTCAGGAGCCGCCTACGGCGCAGTATTGGATGCAGCATATTCTGGATGCTGTAAAGTTTGAGCAAAGCATAACTTACGCGATTGACCAGGAGGTTACGATTCTGGTCGAATGCGGACCGGACGCTATCCTTGCCGGGATGGCCGGAGGCTTGCAGCACGCAAGCAAACCGCAGGTGCTCCATACCCTTAGCCGCAAGAAGGAAAACTGGGAGACCTGGCTCGGTGCGCTCGGGCAATTATTTTCACTTGGAGCCAAAATCAATTGGACGGCGATGGAGCCCGATCATGTCTACCGTAAAGTGGCGCTCCCGGTCTATCCTTTTGAGCATAAAACGTTCAAGCCAGACTTTGGAGCAGGCTCCGAAGCTTCTTATGCCGTAAGTGGCAGCAGCTTGTTCCATGAATGGCAGTGGAAGCCTGCGGCCCTTGAGAGCAGCGCCCGGATAAATGAAGGGGCCGTGCTCGTATGGAACGGGAACCTGGAGATCGGCGGGGAGCTGGAGCGCCTAACGGACGCTGAGCGAAACCCGGTCTACTATGTTGCTTCCGGCGATAAGTTCCGCTTCGATGGCAAGCGCAGCTTTACCATACGGCCGGGCAATGCGGAGGATTATGCGGATTTACTGGAACAGGTGCCAGGCAAGCTATCGGCTGTTATCCATTTATCCAACTACCTGCAGGATGAGCTTCTGACTGAAAATCTGCTGACTGACAATAGCATGAATGAAAATTTCTACAGTCTGCTTCACTTAGGACAAGGAATAATCCGCCATGGACTCAGCCAGGTGCAGCTTGTAGTCGTTACTAATAAAGCTTATAAGCTGCCGGCAAATG
>NZ_ASSD01000578.1 GCF_000520715.1 Paenibacillus zanthoxyli JH29 | reverse complement strand
TCGCTGTTCCTTTCAGTATATTCTGTGTCTACTATTGAGTCTAACTTCACTTAATATTTTGGGGTTCATTCTCTAACTGAGCCAATATTGCCCTACTATCCTCCAGAAAACTCGTTTAGAAGTTTAAAACAAAAAAAGCCCCCAGACTACCCAAATCTGGAGGAAAAGAAAAAAAGGTTATGAAGAAAACTACAAAATTATAATAACATAGTAAATAAAAAATAATCCGCTAATTACCATTATTCTGGAAGTGTAAGTGATGGATATGTTGGAAATAAGTCCTCCCCTAGTAGTATTTATGCTTTTTAACCTCCGCAATCAAATCCTTGCAATCTTCCAAGTCTTTACGAATCGTATGTTCTTCATTTATTTCTACTGTGATCAGTTTTTCTTCTTGTCCTGCATTGACTAAAATATTTCTATCATAATCAATTACCCTGCTGTCTCCTCTAAAGGTTATGGACTCATTATGGACCTCTGTCAAGATAGTAGACACAGAAAT
>NZ_ASSD01000577.1 GCF_000520715.1 Paenibacillus zanthoxyli JH29 | reverse complement strand
CGCCGTGTCGGCTGTTGCCGGGGAAGTGAACCCAGGCCCGCACCGTGCAGCCGAAAAGGCTGTTCAGGACGCAGGACTGAATGATCGCATCTCCGTCCGCCGGGGGGACGGGCTGGAGGTGCTTCAGCCGGAAGAGGCCGACTGCATTACGATTGCGGGCATGGGCGGCGCTTTGATTGCCTCAATTCTGAACAGGGGCAAGATGGAAGGTAAACTGGCGTCTGTCCGCACTTTGGTGCTGCAGCCCAATGTCGGAGAGGATATTCTTCGCCGCTGGCTGCTGGATAACAGTTGGGTGTTGACGGCGGAAGCTCTTCTTGAAGAAGACGGCAAACGGTATGAAGTTCTCACGGCCGTGCCGGAAGATGCGGCAGCGGGGTTAACCAACGAAAGCCTATACACCGCAGCGGCAAGGGCGGACGGGGAGCCTACGTACAGCATGGAGACGCTGCTGCATATGGGCCCTTGGCTGATCCGGCAGAGAGGCCCGGTCTTCGCTGCTAAGTGGCAGGATGAAATATCCAAGCTGGAGCGTATTTTGGAGTCGCTCTCCAGGTCAGAGCTTGAATCTGCCGAAAGCAAACAGACGGAGATAAGAGCGCGAATCAGAGAGATCACGGAGGTGCTGGCATGCTTGCCAAAGGACAAACCGTAATTCAATATATGGAGCAGCTTGCTCCAAAGCATGTGGCGGAGGAAGGCGACAAAATTGGTCTTCAGCTCGGCAGCCTGCATAAAGAAATTACAGGCGTTCTCGTTGCGCTCGATGTGAACGACGAGGTGGTGGACGAGGCGATATCCTGCGGCTGCAATTTGATCATTGCCCATCACGCAATTATTTTTCGGCCGATCCAGCAGCTGCAGACCGACACGCCCATGGGACGGCTCTACGAGAAGCTGATCAAGAACGATATCGCCGTCTACATCAGCCATACGAACCTGGATATAACCGAGGGCGGCATGAACGACTGGATGGCCGAGGCGCTCGGCATCGAGAATGCCGCTCCGCTCAAGGATAGTCATACGGAACAACTGTCCAAGCTCGTCGTCTTCGTACCGAAGGATCATCACCAGAAGGTGCTGGATGCTGTCCTGAACGCCGGAGCGGGCTGGATCGGCAATTACAGCCACTGCAGCTTCAATATCGAGGGCTACGGCACGTTTATGCCCCGCGAAGGCACCGACCCGTACATTGGCGGGCAGGGCAAAATGGAGCGGACAGAGGAAATCCGCATCGAGACGATTGTCCCGCTTGGCATCCGGGGCAAGGTCATTCAGGCGATGCTTAAAGCCCATCCATACGAGGAGGTCGCCTATGACCTCTATTCCATGGATCTCAAGGGCCGCAGCTTTGGGCTGGGCCGGGTAGGCAAGCTGAAAGAGCCGACAACGCTGGGGCAGTTCGTGGAAACCGTGAAAACCGGCCTGAACGTGGAGAAAGTACGCGTGGTAGGAGACCTGGACCGGCCTGTCCGCAAAGCCGCCGTGCTTGGCGGATCGGGCGGGAAATTCCTTGGCAGCGCGGTCTTCCGCGGCGCCGATGTGCTCGTCACGGGCGATATCGACTACCATACGGCGCAGGATGCGTTGATGGCAGGCGTCGCGCTGATCGATCCCGGGCATAATGCCGAGAAGATTATGAAAGAAAAGGTGGCCGAGTGGATCAAGGATAAGCTGACAGAGCATAAATATGAAACGCCGGTTTACGCTTCCGAAGTGAATACGGAGCCGTTCCGGTTTGTATGATGGACTCATAAAGGCCGTGGATCTCTACATCAGTAGAAATGCACGGCCTTTTTAATGCTCACCCAAAATCAAAGAAAAATTTCGATTCGATGTGCGCATTTAAATCTTTTTGATACCTCACGGTGTATATACTGTTGTCAGAAAAAAGGAGGGAGAGGAGATTGCTGGATGACAAGCAGTTGATTGAGGAATTTCGAAAAGGGAGCGAATCGGCCATTGAACTGTTGATTAAACGCCATTACGACAAAGTGTTCGCCTATATCTACCGCAGCACCTGGGATTACCATATCGCCTGCGATCTATCGCAGACTGTGTTCGAGCGGACGGTGACGGGGCTAGGCGGCTACCGGAGCGAGCGGGGAGCGTTCTTGTCCTGGCTGTTAACGATCGCGGTTAATACGTGCCGGAATTATTTCCGCAGCAGCGCCTTTCGGACAACGAGGCGGCAGGTTGCACTGGATGAGACAATGAGCGCGGACTTCAATGTCGTTTCACTGCTTGAACGAAAAGAGGAGCAGGCGATCATCCGGAATGCCCTGCAAGAGCTTCCTGCCCTTCAGAGGGAAGTGATTATTTTGCGGATCTATCACGAGCTGGCCTTTAAAGAAATCGCCGAAGTGACAGGAAGCGGTGAATCCACGGTCAAGTCACGGTATCGCCAAGGGCTGTCCAAATTGAAAAAAAGACTGGAGAGGAGTGAACGGGATGCAGCGCAAGAGGAACATGGAGAAAGGGAAAACAATCATTTTGCATAGGAGCGGGACAGCGGACGGCGGCCGGGTTGAAAATGACGATCCTGAGGCCCATGTGGGAGAGGGCCTTGTGCCGGAGGAAAATGATGCCTCATTCTATGGTGTAATAGCCCGCCTCCAAGGACACCAGATTCCTGCGCCAACTGAAAGGGATATTGGAATAGCTGTGGAAGAAGCAATACGTGCCGTAAGAAAGCGAGACGCGGCAGTACAGGCCAGGGCGCCCTTTTGGAACCGGACGGCTGAGCTGCTCCGAGTATCCTTTCGCTATGCGGATTGGACCACGATGGTGTACAGTCTGATGATCTACGCGTCGGCTTACTATGCAGTATCTCTTGGCGCTACCACTGTTCCTTCATACATATTGTTATTTGCGCTATCGCCTGTTCCGACACTGCTCGGTATCCGGGGTTTTATCCGCAGCCGCCTGAACGGACTTGAGGAGCTGGAGCTTAGCTGCAAAATCAGCCTTCCGCAGATGCAGGCGGTCAAGCTGTTTTTGTATAGTGTATTCAATTTTGCCCTTAATACGGGGTTCGCGCTCATGCTGCTTCGGACCGATTCGGAATTGTCGCTGCAGAGGATGTTTCTGTATTGGTGCGTCCCTTTTCTGTTCTCATCGGCCGGGGGACTCGCTGTGGCTGTCTATTCAAAAAGCGTATACAGCTACTATGCGTTATGCGGAGCTTGGGTCGCCGCTATGTTGTGCATTGTCTCCACGCCTGGCATGGCTGAACGGGTGCTTGAACTGGGAACACGGGTTTACGGGCTGACATCAGCCGGATTGTTCTTGGTTATGATCGTTCTCAGCGCAGCCGCATTCGGCAGGAAAGGAAGGATTAGGGTTGAATCTCAGCATTGACAGTATAGTCAAACGATACCGCCGCGCCACGGCGCTGGATTCGGTAACGCTGGAACTGGAGGAAGGCCTCTATGGGCTGCTCGGTCCGAACGGATCGGGAAAGACGACTTTACTCCGTATCGTAGCGGATGTCCTGCGGCCGACTTCGGGTGAAGTCCGCTTGAACGGCGTGGATAAAGACCGGCTTGGCGGGCAGTATCGGGAAGTTATTGGGTATTTGCCGCAGGAATTTGGGCTTTACAAGGAATTTACGGTCATCGATTTTATGATGTACATAGCCGCTTTAAAAGGAATCGACCGCCGCTTAGCCGCGGAACGGTCCCATATGCTCCTGGAACAGGTAGGACTTGGAGGGATGGAGAAAAAGTCCTGTGGCAAGCTCTCGGGTGGCATGAAACGACGGCTGGGCATTGCGCAGGCACTGCTTAACGATCCGAAGCTGCTCATTCTGGATGAGCCGACCGCAGGACTTGATCCGGAGGAACGGATGCGATTCCGCAAACTGATTTCGGACTTATCCGGGCAAAAAATCGTACTGCTCTCTACGCACATCGTATCCGACATCGAAATGATCGCGGGTGAACTGATTCTCATCGAGAACGGCAGGCTGATCGGATCAGGAACGCCGGAAGAACTGCTCGAGGAGTTGAGGGGGCAGGTGTGGACCGCAAAAGTGACGGAAGAGGAATACGGAGCTTTTGAGTCTGCGCTCTTGAAGAAGGATGCATCGTCGCATCTACCGGCTCGAATCGTGAACGTAACGCGAAAAGGAAGCGGAGTCGAAGCCCGTATTTTGGCAGAGGAACAGCCACTACCCGGCGCCCGGCCGGATGAGCCGGGACTGGAGGACCTTTATCTTCATTACTTTAAGTCAAAGTACGAGGGGAGAGGGGGAAATTAACGAATGGATATTTTGAAATTCGAACTTAAAAAGCTATTCCTTAACCGCGTTAATCTCGTGGCGATCGGAATCTTATTCGCTGTAACATTCGTCATTAATTTGAATTCAACGCTTGATTTGTATAAGAAAGTGGGCGGCGAAGCGCGGCTGTTCGAGATTTACCGGCCTTACGAGGGCGCCATTAACGAAGCTGCAGCGGCTGAAGCGAAGGTGATGGCCGATCGAATGGATGAAGACCCGAGCTTCGCGGATAGCGTCGATCCTGCTAAGCAAAATTTCTATTACCGCTATAATTATACCGCTATGTATTTCAACTTGTACACTTTTGGCAGATCCTCGAAGGATACCCACCTGGCAGAGGACCCGGAGCATCCGCGGAGCCTGCGGGGCATTCAGGTCAAAATGCAGTCTCTTGCCGAAAAGGGAGAACAGGACACCTACAAATACCGCTCGCTGGTGAACCAGCAGGCTCGAATGGCGGCCGTCGGGAAGCCGGGCTTTTACTATAACAACGACTGGTGGGGCTTGTTTTCTTACCTCAATGGTGGCGGAAGCTTTTCATTTCTGGCCGTCCTCGTTCCCTTGGCTCTCGCTTCTGTGTTCTCCCGGGAATATGCGAGCGGCATGGACTCGGTTATCTTCAGCAGCAGGCATGGGCGGAAAAAGCTGGGACGCGGAAAAATGCTGGCCGCCGCCATTTATATCGTGACGGTCGTTCTGATTTATAACGGGTTGCAGCTGGTGGCCTTTATTGGCGCAGGAACCGTCCGGGGCTGGGATAAGCCTCTGAACTCGATTTGGTCGTTTGTTTTTACGCCGTTTGCGTTGAACAATCTGCAGTTTTATGTGCTTCAGCTCGGCATGCAGCTCTTCGGATACCTGGCGATCGGACTGTTTACGCTCTATCTATCCTCGCGAACGGCCCATGCGCTGTACGCATTTTTCGGAGGAATGCTGTTCGCCTTTTACCCGAGCATCATCGGAATGCTTACCGATAAAAAAGAATGGCTGCGGCCGCTCGTGGAGCTAAGCGCGGGACGTATGGCTAAGGCTTACCAGGCTATCATTTTTTAATTCTGACTTCAATTGGTTCGGAAGGCCTGTTCCGGCGCTGCCGCTGCTCGCGGCGGCTATCCTGCTGATGTGCATTGCTGCCTATTTGCTCGCGGTGAGACAGTTTACCAGGAGGGAGGCCGCCGGATAAGGCGGACTGGAACGCGGTTGGTTGACCTAAAGGAGTTGCCGGATAACAGGGATTTCCACCGAAAAAAGGGAATAATTACACTTGTTTCGGGGCAGCG
>NZ_ASSD01000576.1 GCF_000520715.1 Paenibacillus zanthoxyli JH29 | reverse complement strand
GGCTTGCGCAGCCGCGCCGAGGATAAAATGATCCGCGAGGAAGATCCCCCGTCTGCCAATAAGAAAAAAGATTGGGGAAGGCCCGCGCTGTGGATCGGGCTTACGCTGCTGCTCCTGCTGGCAATGACAGGGGTGGTATGGTATGTAAACGCGAAGCTGGTTGTTCCTGAAGTTAATGTTCCGAAACTGGTCAATCTGTCGCTGGACGATGCCAAAGCCAAGCTGACCGAAGCGGGACTGGTTCTGGAGGAGCCGGTAACGACGGAGTACAACCCTAACTATGCCGAAGGGATCGTCTTCGAGCAGAGCAAGGAGCCGGATACGACGGTAAAAGAAGGAACAACTATCACGCTTAAGGTAAGCATCGCCAAACCGCTCCCGTTAATGCCGGATTTATCCGGGATGACTTATGATGAAGCGGTGAAAGCTCTGATGGCGCAAGGAGTGGAGCAGAGCCGAATTACACAGAACAGCGAGTTCAGCAAAGAAATTGCGGAAGGTGAGGTACTCCGGCAGAATCCGGCAGCAAGCAGCCAATATGATCCGGAAACCGCTGCTATCTCGATCACTGTCAGCAAAGGCCAGGAGAGCATCACGATGCCGGATTTAACGGGCCTCACTGAATCGGAAGCAAAAGCCAAGCTGGAGGAGTTAGGTCTTGTGCTCGGTGATGTGAAGAGGGAATCCAGCTTTTCCATAGAAAAGGGCAAGATAACGAGGCAATGGCCGTATGAAAAAGGCGCACCGGCGCTGCCTGGCGAGAAAATTACCATATACATCAGCGACGGCTATCCGCCTGAAGCGCTGGAATACACATTCAATCTTCCGGTATCTCCGGTGCAGGAAGGGAAGAAGACCAAGATTCGGATCGAATTTGTCGATGCGCGCAACAATGGCGAGAAACAGGATTGGGGAACCCGCACGATCAGCAGAACCCAGGTGCTGTCGGTGAACCTTATCCTCGCTCCAAATAAGGAAGGGGCTGTCATGGTGTACCGGGATGGAGAGTTCTTCGATACGTATTCCGTTTCGTACATGGATGCAAAGAACGGTACGGTGCCAATTCCCGAACCTTCGCCGGTCAATCCGCCATCGCCGTCTCCGGCCGAGACGCCTGCCGAGACCGAACCGTCTGCAGATCCGGTGACCGCACCTGGAACGGATGGCGCTCCGCCGGATACCGGAGGCGAGCCGGGAGTCAATCAGACGGGGGACATTGTGAGTGGTACGCAGATCATATCAGGTGACAGTCAGAACACCGCTTCCGGCAACAAACATAAAGGTAAAGATAAGAAATAATCGCAAAAACCAGTCAAAGACAAGAGCGGCCGCTTAAACAGCCGCTCTTGCAGCAAACGGGGAGACGATTGCCATCGAACCCGCCGAATCAAAGAGAGGAAGGCTTCGTTCATGCCTGAAGGTGTAATCGTTAAGGCTTTAAGCGGTTATTATTATGTGAAACCGCTCCGGGAAGGAAAGATCTCTCCGGAGGATGAAATCGTTCAGTGCAGAGCCCGTGGTATTTTTAAGAAGAGGGGCCAGTCTCCTCTGGTCGGTGACAGGGTCATTTATTCCTTGACCGAGAATGGAGAGGGGACGGTAGATGAACTCCATCCCCGCGATTCCGAACTGATTCGTCCGCCAGTGGCGAATGTTACGCTGGCGGTGCTGTTGTTCTCCGTCCGGGAACCGGACCTGAATCTGCAGCTTCTCGATAAATTTCTGGTGCATATCGAGCATTCCGGATTGGATACGATCATCGTGCTGACCAAACGGGATTTGGCGGAAGAGGACGGGGAGGGTATCGCTCATGTTAAAGAACTGTATGAGCGGATTGGTTATGAAGTGATGGTGACAAGCTCGCGGACGGGCTCGGGCAGCGAGGAACTCCGGAAGCGGCTCGCAGGCGTAATCAGCGTATTCGCCGGACAGTCCGGCGTAGGCAAATCCTCGCTGCTTAACCGGCTGGTTCCCGGTCTTTCTCTGGAGACCAGCGAGATCAGCATGCGGCTGGGGCGGGGACGGCACACGACGCGGCATGTCGAGCTGATGGATATCGGCGATGGGGGCTATGTGGCGGATACGCCCGGCTTCAGCCAGTTGGATTTTTTGGAGCTTGGAGTAGAGGAGCTGTCTTCCTGCTTCCGCGAGTTTGTTCCATTTGCGGCGGAATGTAAATTCCGCGGCTGCAGCCACCTTCACGAACCGGGCTGCCGAGTAATCGAGGCCTGGGAGGCCGGAGAGATTTCGGACAGCCGCTATGAGCACTACAAGCTGTTTTTTAATGAAATGAAAGACAAGAAGCGGAGGTACTGATATATGATTAAAATTGCTCCTTCCATACTATCGGCGGACTTCGCCGCACTCGGCGCCGAAGTGGCCGAGGTTGAAGCCTCCGGTGCGGACTGGATTCATGTGGACGTGATGGATGGCCATTTCGTGCCTAATATTACACTCGGTCCGTCAATCGTCAAGGCGGTATCGGCTCATACCTCCCTGCCGCTCGACGTTCACCTTATGATTGAGAAGCCGGAACGTTACATTGCCGATTTTGCGGCGGCCGGAGCGGCGGTCATTACCGTCCATGCCGAAGCTTGCGTTCACCTGCACCGGGTGATTCATCAGATTAAGGAGTATGGCCTGCTTGCCGGTGTGGCGATCAATCCGGGAACACCCGCCTCCGCCGTCAGAGAGGTACTGGCGGATGTCGATTTGGTCCTGGTCATGACCGTGAACCCCGGCTTCGGCGGACAGGCATTCATCCCTGGAACCGTACATAAAATCCGGGAAATTCGCCAATGGGCGTCAGAGATCGGCCATGATCTGCGTATCGAGGTGGACGGAGGGATTGCCGAAGCGACGGCGGGTGTCGTATCCGAAGCTGGGGCGGATGTATTGGTCGCCGGGAATGCCGTCTTCGGCCAAAGCGACCGGAAGGCGGCCATTTCGGCGATCCGGGCGGTGGCTGAAGCTCGCTAACAGGAGTAAAGGTCCTGGAGGTATAGGCCAAGTTACGGTCGCATAAATATGGTTACATGAGCAGAAATCTCATGTAGCCTTTTTTGTGTCTTAATGAGGGCTGCAGCATTGATCGGAGGGTGAAACATGAAATTTTATACATTTAAGCTGCCGAAGTTTTTGGGAGGGGTTGTGAAGGCGATCTTGAACACATTTCAGAAGAGCTGAGGGCCGTACGGGAAATCATGCAACATGAAAAAAAGCACCTTACTGATGTAAAGGGTGCTTTTTGTTTGAGATTAAGTTTGGAAACTAGACGCGCTCTACTTTACCGGACTTCAGGGCGCGGGTGCTTACGTATACACGCTTCGGTTTGCCGTTCACCAGAATGCGGACCTTTTGAACGTTAACTCCCCAGGAGCGACGGTTACGGTTGTTGGCGTGGGATACGTGGTTGCCGGTGCTCGGCTTCTTACCAGTTACAGCACATTTACGGGACATCATTACACCTCCTTGTTGCGTTCACCTGCATAAAACAATACTTAAATATAATATCACAGTAAAAAATGCCCCGTCAACCGGTTCAAAAACATTTATTTCTGAAGTTGCTTATAGTACAATATAGATTAGTGCATTGTGTCTAGTTTGTGTAAGCTACAAGAGGCATGAAGGCAGGAAGGGGAATTTTCATTGAGTAAGCGTTCTATAAACGGAATAGATTTTACAGCGATGGTACTGGCCGGCGCTGAGAAGCTGCAGCAGCATGCGGAGCACGTGAATTCCCTAAATGTTTTTCCGGTTCCGGATGGGGATACGGGGACCAACATGAATTTGACGATGACCGCAGGAGTGGGTGAATTGCGGAAAAATCATTCCGCTTCCGTTGGACAATGTTCCGGCGTTCTATCCAAAGGTCTGCTGATGGGCGCGCGCGGTAATTCCGGCGTTATCTTGTCCCAACTGTTCCGCGGATTCGGCCGTTATGCTGCGGCATACGAAGAATTGAATTCTCAACAGTTTGCGGCTGCGCTGCAATCAGGTGTGGATGCCGCGTATAAAGCGGTGGTCAAACCGGTGGAAGGGACCATCCTGACTGTCGCCAAGGAAGCTGCCAGACATGCCGTTTTTCTGGCGCGGCGGACAACTGATATTAATGAACTGATGACCGAAGTGCTTGCCAAAGCCAAAGAGGCGCTTGCGGGAACGCCGGATCTTCTACCGGTGCTTAAGCAGGTGGGAGTTGTGGATTCGGGAGGTCAAGGTTTAGTTTATATATATGAGGGTTTTTTAGAATCTTTATTGAATGGGCAGTTCACGGATTCCAGACAAGGACAAGCCGCTCGTGAGCCGGTTCCTGCGGGGCAGGCAGTAATGCTGACCAAGTCGGAGGTAAAATCGGCCTATGTGCCTGCATCGGCGCAGTCGCGGCTGTCGACGGAGGATATCGAGTTCTTATATGACATGGAGTTCTTTATCAACCGCCAGTTGGGAGGACCCCAGGCTGGGGCGTTTGACGAGGCTCAATTCCGGAAAGCGTTATCGGTGAATGGCGATTCCATTATCGTTATTTCTGACGATGACACCATTAAGGTACATGTTCACTCCAAGGCTCCGGGTGAAGTGTTGAATCTCGCGCTTCTCTACGGGGAGATTACCCAAATTCATATTTTGAATATGCGCGAGCAGCACCGCGATTTATTGATAGCCGGGATGGACATCGCCCCGAGTCCTGAAGTATTTGCAGATATTCCCGAAGAAAAAAGTAGCGTAGAGGCACCCGCGGTACCCCCGGCGGATGATTTGGCGCCGTATGGCTTTATCGCGGTTTCCTCCGGCGACGGGATTACTGAAATCTTCAAAAGCTTAGGCATTGATGTAGTGCTGGCAGGCGGCCAAACGATGAATCCGAGTACAGAGGATTTCGTAAACGCCGTTTCGTCAATTTCAGCAAAGCATATCTATATTTTACCGAATAACTCCAATATCGTTCTTGCCGCTGAACAGTCCAAAGAACTTCTGGAAGGCGAACGTGAAATTACGGTTATCGCGAGCAAGAGTATTCCGCAGGGCATTGCCGCTGCGTTCGCTTTCCAGGAGGAAGAGTCGGCAGACAGCAATACCGAAAGAATGTTGGAGGCCATTAACCGGGTGAAATCGGGACAGGTCACCTATGCGGTCAGGGACACCAAATACGAGGAAATGGACATTAAGGCGGGACAGTATATCGGTATTTCCAATTCCAAAATCGTTGCCGCCGCCGAGGATCTGCTGTCTGCCAGCCAGGCGCTGCTGTCCAAGATGCTGGAGAGCGGAGACGAGGTCATTACTATTTTGACAGGGCAAGAAGCCAATCCTCGGGATACGGATGCGTTAGAGGGCTGGCTTTCAGCGAATTACCCCGATGCGGAAATTGAAATTTACGAAGGCGGTCAGCCGCTGTACTATTATTTATTCTCGGTAGAAGCTTAAGCCCAGTAACGATGCGAAGGGGAGGTTTACTATGAATCATACCGTTATCGTCACCGACAGCACATCTGATATCCCTCCGTCTATGGCGGAAGCTTACGGCATCCATGTCGTACCGCTTACCCTCATGTTCGGGGAGGAATCTTACCGCGACGGGATCGATATGACGCCGGAACAGTTCTATGAGCGGCTTCCCCTTTCTCCGCAGCTGCCGACCACGTCACAGCCGTCGCCGGTTGAATATATGGATGTGTATCGAAATATTTTGGAGCAGTATCCGGATAGTCCGATATTATCTTTCCATATTTCTTCCGGACTGAGTGGAACCTACCAATCCGCGCTGCTCGCCAAATCGATGCTGGAGGAAGAAGGCGGCCGGATCACCGTATACGATTCCTTATCCGCTTCCTACGGATTCGGATTGCTGGTGGTTCATGCGGCCCGTTTGGCTGCCGAAGGAAATGGCCCGGAGGAAATCCTGGAGTCGGTCGAACGGCTTCGCCGCTCGCGCAAGCTTTATTTTCTGGTGGATACGCTGGAATACTTGCAAAAGGGTGGAAGGATTGGTAAAGCTTCGGCTTTCCTTGGCACACTGCTCAATATTAAGCCGATTCTGTCAATCGACGACGAAGGCTTTATCTATGCGGTAGAAAAAGTCAGAGGACGAAAAAAAGCGGTGGCCCGTATGATCGAGCTGTTCAAGAAAGATCTTCAGGGCACGGGTAAAATCAATGTGGCTGTTGGACACACCGCTCAGCCAGCTGCTGGTGAAGAATTTCTGGAGGAGCTCTCCGCGCATTTTACACTGGAGGAAAAAGTGCTGACTAACGTAGGGCCTGTTGTCGGTAGTCATGTCGGCAACGGCACACTTGCCGTATTTGTATGGCCCGCGTAGATGAGGGATGAATATGATTCTGTCTTTGGATACAACCTTGGTTAAACAAATAAGTGGCGTGAGCGCTCAAAAGCAGGCTGAGCTTCACGCCTTTGGCATATTTTCGGTGAAAGATTTGCTGGAGTATTATCCTTTCCGCTATGAGGACTACCGGCCGAAATCGCTCAGCGAGGTGAAGCACGGGGATAAAGTAACGGTCGAGGCCAAAGTTATGGGCGTCCCGGTGCTTCAGCGGTTTGGCGGGAAGTCGCGTCTTAGCTGCAAAATGATGACGGGATCGTGGATGTTTACGGCTACCTGGTTCAACCGGCACTATGTGCGTGAGCAGCTGACGGCGGGCCGCCAAATTGTCATCAGCGGAAAATGGGATCAGAAGCGGTCGCAAATTACAGTCGCCGATTATGAATTTCCGGATCGCGGGGAAGGAAAGACCGGAACGCTGCAGCCTGTGTACTCGGTCGGCGGCAAAATTACGCAAGGCTGGCTCCGCAAGACAATTGCCCAGGCGCTGCTGCAATTTGGGGATATGATTCCTGAAATTTTGCCGCAGCCCATTATGCAAAAATACGATTTTATGCCGCGTAAACGGGCGATCGCCACGATCCATCAGCCCGAGGATTCACAGGAAGGTCAGCAGGGCCGCAGAAGGATGGTATATGAGGAACTGTTTCTGTTCCAACTGAAGGTTCAGGCTTTCCGTACGCTCAATCGGGGCAGGATGGACGGTATGGTGCATACCGTGGACAATGCCACGGTTCGCCAGTTCGTACGCAGTCTTCCGTTCGAGCTGACCAATGCCCAAAAGGCGGCGGAGCTTGAGATTTTGCAGGATATGCGTTCTCCTTACTGCATGAATCGGCTTCTTCAAGGCGATGTAGGTTCCGGTAAAACGGCGCTCGCGGCAATCGCGCTGTTCGCGACGGTCCGTTCGGGCTTTCAGGGTGCGCTCATGGTGCCGACAGAGATATTGGCCGAACAGCACAGCAGATCGCTTCAGGCGATGTTCGAGCCGTTCGGCATTTCCGTAGCGCTGCTGACCGGAAGCGTGAACGGCCGCAAGCGCAAGGATCTGCTCGCCTCGCTGCAAATGGGCCTCGTCGATGTGGTCGTCGGAACGCATGCTTTGATTCAGGAGGACGTGTTCTTTAGGGAACTCGGTCTCGTTGTAACGGATGAGCAGCACCGGTTCGGAGTGAATCAGCGCAGTATTTTGCGGCGTAAAGGCTACAATCCGGATGTGCTTACGATGACGGCGACCCCAATCCCGCGGACTTTGGCGATAACCGTCTTCGGGGATATGGATGTCTCTACCTTGTCCGAGCGTCCGAAAGGGCGTATTCCGATCTCTACCTATTGGGTGAAACCGGACATGATGGAGAGGGTGCTGAATTTGGTCCGCCGCGAGGTGGGGCAAGGGCGTCAAGCATACATCATCTGTCCGCTGATCGAGGAATCAGACAAGCTGGATGTGCAGAACGCGATTGATTTGCATATTCAGCTGTCCCAGGCTTTTCCTGATTACCGGGTGGGCCTGCTGCATGGCCGGATGACGCCCGGCGAGAAGGACGAGGTCATGCGCGCTTTCTACGATAATGAAGTACAGGTCCTCGTATCGACGACTGTCGTCGAGGTTGGCGTGGATGTGCCGAATGCGACCCTGATGATTATCATGGACGCCGACCGGTTCGGCCTGTCCCAGCTCCATCAGCTTCGCGGACGCGTCGGGCGGGGGGAGCATGCTTCCTACTGCGTGCTGGTGGCCGATCCGAAATCGGAGGTCGGACGCGAGCGCATGGCGGCGATGACCGAAACGGACGACGGTTTTGAAGTCTCGCGGCGCGATCTCGAGCTGCGGGGGCCGGGCGATTTCTTCGGCACGAAGCAGAGCGGTCTGCCGGAGTTTCACCTCGCGGACATTGCGGCTGATTTTGCCGTTCTTGAGCAGGCGCGCGGCGATGCCGCCGAATTGCTTCAGGATGGCAGCTTCTGGACATCCGCCGAGTTTGCGCCGCTGCGAAGCTATCTCCAGAAAGAACAAATTTTTCAAGGCGATCTGATCGATTGAGGCACATGAAGACACGTCCCGTCATATACTGAGAAAGATTGGATATGACGGGAGGTGCGTCAAGCTTGAGTTATCAGCAATATGGAATCAGCCCGCAGCTGGTGGAGCGGATCAAGACGAAGATGAAAAATCCGGCGGCCAAGGAACGGGTCAAGAATTTGATTAACGGCGTCAGCAAGCAGCAGCTTCAAGACCCTGGCGTGGTGCGCAGACTGGTGCGGAATGCTTCGGCTATCCTGGGGGAAAGACTCACTTCTGATCAGGAGGACAGTATAGTCAGATTCGTCATTGCCCAAAAAATCGACCCGAATAGTACCTTCCACTTGATTCGCTTATGGGGGATGTTCCGTTAGCCGTGTTCAGCAGTCCGGTGGCTGCAATGGCAGATTTCCCGCAAAGCGGACATAAAAAGCGTTCCGGCCTCGCAGCCGGAACGCTTTTTTTATGTCCACATTTGCCAAAATCCGATTCAAACTTGTAAAAATAAGGCGGATCAATGCTCCAAAAACTATTGTTCCTCAGAGGCAGGGGTGCGCTTCTGGGCCATTCGCTTAACGTGCCTGCTCTCAAATTTAAAAAGTTTATCCAGCATCCTGTAAATCCATTTGGATTCTTTGGTCAGCAGCGGACCGAGAATCGCCAGGATCAGCACATACATGGCTGCGAACGGCTGCAAAATGGCGAGCAGACCGCCCGCTTTGCCAAGATTGGCCATAATGATGGAGAATTCGCCGCGCGATACGATGGTGAGGCCGATATTAGATGAAGCACGCGGGCTCAAGCCGGCGCTGCGCCCGGCAAGTAAGCCGGCAATGAAATTCCCCAGCAGCGTAACGACTACAGCAGCCAGCGAATACCATAGGGCTTCTCCGCCGAGCGTGCGCGGGTCGATTGTGAGACCAAAGCTGAAGAAGAAGATGGCTCCGAAAAAATCGCGGAACGGAATAATCAGCTTCTCAATCCGCTTGACATGCTCTGTCTCAGCAAGAACTAAGCCGACCAGCAGCGCTCCGATCGCCTCCGCGACATGAATCGTCTCGGAAAAGCCCGCCACCAGGAACAGAATGGCGAATATGACGAGAGCGAATAGTTCGCCGGAGCGGATATTAAGCGCCTTATTAATTACGGGGACCAGCTTTCGGCCAATGATAAGGAGGCCCAGCATATAGGCCAGCGCAATCAGGGCCGACAGCAGCACTCCGCCAAGGGAGGAGGAGCCGCTGAGCACCAGGCCGGAAAGAATGGAGATGTAGACCGCCAGAAACACGTCCTCGAACATGATAATGCCCAGAATCATTTCCGTTTCCGAGTTAGCGGTCCGCTTCAGGTCTACCAGAACCTTAGCCACGATTGCACTGGAGGAAATGGTCGTAATCCCTGCTACCACCAGAATTTCCTCGAGCGGGAAACCCAGTCCCCAGCCCAGCACCAGACCGAGGGAGAAGTTAATCAGAATATAGATTGTTCCGCCCATGGCAATCGATTTTCCTGCTTTGACCAGCCTGCCCACGGAAAATTCCAGCCCGAGATAGAACAACAGGAACAGAACGCCAATCCTGCCCATAAATTCAATCAGAGCGGCGCTTTCGATAAACCGGAAGTCCAGGTGCCAAATTTGAAAAGCATGCGGTCCGACCGCCATACCGACCAGAATATAAAACGGAATGACGGAGAAGCTGAATTTCGCGGCGAGCAATCCAGACAGCGCCACAAGCGCTATCGCCAGTCCGACTTCAAATACGATATGGTTCATCGATCAACCACATCCATTCCGCAAAATATGCCTAAATTGTTTATGCTGTTCTCTCTCTCCCGCGGCAACAATGAGGCAGTCCGCCGGCAGTCTAAGTTCGGGGCCGGGACTGATATGTTTGGTGTGATTTTTTTCGATGACCGCTATTATAGTCACACCGGAACGGGCGCGGATATCAAGCTCGCCGATCGTACGGCCCACACAACTAAACCCCGGCTCCAGACGGTACCACTCAATAATCAGATCGTCCAGCGCAACCTCAATGGATTCAAGCGACCTTGGCTTGTATGTGACGCCTCCGATGATAGCCGAAATATACCTGGCTTCGTCGTCGTCCAGTGTAACCATGGAAATACTTTGATCCGGATCGTCATATTCAAAATGATACAGCTCCCGCCGTCCGTCATCATGTACAATAATAGCGAGCTTATCGCCGCTGCGGGTCTGCAGCACAAATTTTCTCCCGATTCCGGGCAAATCGCATTCTCTAAAGTTCATAATAAATCCAGCCTCCAATAACTCGGATGTATTCGTAAGTTTACTAATTCGTCACAATGTATTCAGCTGCCGAATGTGATAACCACATAATTTGAGGTGAATTTAAGCGGATACAGAAGCAAGCGTTTCAACAGATTATAGATACGCGGATAAAATAACGCGAAAAGCAGAGGTAAAAGATAAAGCTCCAGCGAGGCGAGAGCGGTTTGTTCGTAGGAAAGACGGGATAAGGCGAAGGGAACATGCTGCTGAGGATGCAGGCGTGCGGGTGATACTGCAAAATGGCGCTCCTGCTGTTCGATGCCCTTTGTCCCTTTCTCTTCAGCTGTCTGACTGCTCCAATCCACGAAGACAGATGCGGGCAGGGCGCATGCAAGGATGATGGCGAATGCAAGCCGAATTAGCCTGGTTCGCGTTCTTAGATCTATATATTGAGTCAAAAGGGGACCTCCTTAGCCGATCTAGTATATAATGATAACATAGCGGCTTCTCAGATCCAAATAAACGAGGCGGGGCGCAACCCTTGCCGTGCATTTCGCGTACATAATGTAAATAATTGGGCAGGGGGAATGAATATGAGCGAATGGACCGGGGCAGCTGCGTTTGAGCAGCCTAGCGCTTTTGATCTCTTTTGGCATAATATGCCGGTATTCTTCAAAATCTTTTTCTTGGTATTTTTCTCTATAATTATTTATGCCATCTTCAAAGGAATTAAACAGTGGATGGCTAACAATGCAAGCGAACTGCTTACGGTTTCCTGTACGGTCGTTGCCAAACGCTTCCGGGTGAGTGGAGGTTCGGGAGACTCAAGCTCAAGCACAGCTTATTATGTAACCTTTGAAATCCTGAACGGTGACAGGGTTGAACTTAAAGTGCCAGGCCGGTTGTACGGATTGATTGTTGAAGGCGACCGGGGAGACCTAACCTATCAAGGGACGAGATTCAAAGGGTTCGAGCGGGCACCCGGACGGGACGTGATGAGATAAGCGGGCTGGCAGGCACGTCCTAAAGGACGCGCCGCATATGCAAAATGACGTTGCTCCAATACCCGCTGTCCAGCTTGCTGATCTGAACTCCGGGATCGCCCCAGGTGTGTATAAATTCTCCGTTCCCGATATAAATGCCGACGTGGCCGGGAATCGTATCTTTCTCGAACCTGCCGGGTACGGTAAAGAAAATCATATCCCCAGGCTCAAGCTGCTGTCGGCTGATGGATGTCCCGACATTATCCTGATCCCTGGCCAGACGCGGCAAATCGACACCAAACTTCTTGAAGACATGGCGGGTAAAAGAAGAACAGTCGAATGTCTTGGATTCCTCGTAAGGAGCCGCTCCGAACTCATAAGGAACGCCCAGATATTTCTTGGCGTAGGAGATTAACTCGCTGGCTTGTGACGAGGATAGGCTCTGAATGCGGAATGGTTTGTCTGATTTACCCGCTG
Source organism: Paenibacillus zanthoxyli JH29 (assembly GCF_000520715.1). GTDB lineage: Bacteria > Bacillota > Bacilli > Paenibacillales > Paenibacillaceae > Paenibacillus_AQ > Paenibacillus_AQ zanthoxyli. The sequence goes on along the minus strand of NZ_ASSD01000576.1, from coordinate 2,432 downwards.
TGCGCTGTCCTTCCGTGCTTTGCTCTTTCGGGGGGACGATGGAAATCTCACCGCTTCCCGGATTCCAACTGACTTTCGTATTAAACAATTTTGAGAGCGCCTCAGTCGTCATGTAAATTTTATCATTCTGCCGTTTCGGCGCATCCGGGAGAGTACAGCCTTTACCCAGCGAGAAGGCGCTTGCCGAACCCGGGCGCACTCTGTACATTACATCGCTGTATCCAATTTTGGCATAACCGCCGCCGCCGGGTTCTTCCTCAATACGGTAGCCAAGCGAATTGGCCGCTGCCTCTAGAGGGACCCATGTTTTGCCGGATGGATCAGTTACTGGAAGATTTTCGATATAACTTCTTGAATGAACCGAAGGCTTTACCGCTTTTGTGCGGAGCTGTCCGTCATTTCTAACGTTACCACAGGCTGATGCGGCCAGAACGGCTGCAGACAGTGCGGAGGTCAAGAACACTATTTTTTTTCGATTCCCGAACATCTCTCACGCTCCATTTTTCAAAATTGTAAACTCAGTATGCTCCGCTGCCCTCTTTTTATGTGATAGGGTTTCAGGAAATGGCTGTCAGGAATAATCAGAATGAATTCCCTCTGAACTGAGGAGCATGCGGGTACCCGGGATTGGCGGGGGTGTTATTTCGGATTGACGGAAATTGAACCTACATATAATATGGTTTCATAGATAGCTGGTACGGTCGCGGTTTGCGGCCCGCTGACACTTTATTGCTTTTATCTGTAAAAGCGGCGGGCTGGGCGTACGATTCGATGCAAGCGCTGATATAATAAATATGGAAGAGGGGTATCTACATGAAGAGGAAGAAAATTTGGCTGGGGCTCAGTTTATGCGTAATGCTCGTAGCGGCAGGCTGCGGTAACAATAATAATGCGGCGAATACCAGCGCTGCGGCCTCCCAGGGCAGCACCGAGCAGAGCACCGATGCCAAAACTTACAAGATCGCCGTATCGCAGTATGTTGAGCATCCGTCGCTGGACGCGACGTACGACGGCATTATAGCCGCACTTAAGGATGCGGGGATCGTCGAAGGAAAGAACCTTACCGTTGACTTTGAGAACGCTCAGGCGGATGCAGCCAACAATTTGTCCGTCGCCCAGAAAATTGCCAGCGAAGACAATGACCTGACCATCGGAATTGCAACGCCGTCCGCTCAAGCGCTTGTGCAGGCGGTCAAGAACGATACGCCGGTATTGTTTGCAGCCGTAACGGACCCGCTTGATGCCAAAGTTGTAACGAATCTTGAACATCCGGGAGGAAATGTATCAGGGGCGTCGGATACGAACCCTGAGGCGATTATCAGACTGATGGATTTCATCGCCGCGCAATTTCCAAATGTGAAGAAGCTAGGGCTGATTATCAATGAAGGCGAACCGAATGCCGTTACAATGGCGGACAAAGCCAAGGCTGCACTAGATAAGCATGGGATCGAGCTGGTTAAAGCTCCGGTGGCCAATACTTCTGAAGTCAAACAAGCCGCCGAATCCTTGGTTGGACGGGTGGACGCGCTCTACATTACACTGGATAACTCAGTTGTAAGCGGGGTTGATTCCATCATCCAGGTAGCCAATAAAAATAAGCTTCCGTTCTTCTCAAGCGACCGTGACACTGTCGAGAGAGGCGCTTTTGCCACAGTCGGCTTTAAATACTTCGACCACGGATACCAAGTTGGACAAATGGCAGTTGAAGTGCTCAAGAACGGCAAGAAAATCGGTGATCTTCCTGTGACGGTGCAGCAGAAGCTGGATGTTATCCTTAATCTGAAGGCCGCAGCCGCTCAAGGCATTGAAGTAACCGACGCCATGAAGAAAGAAGTAGTTGACCAGACCAACGATATCATTCAATAAAAAGATGTGAACCGGGGCGTTTTCTTACAGGCGCCCCTTGCCGTTTGAAGGAGGAAGTCATCATGTGGAATTCAATGCTTGGAGCGGTAGAGCAGGGGCTGATTTATGCTTTAATGGCTTTAGGCGTATATATTACGTTTAGGATCTTAGATTTTCCGGATCTGACGGTTGATGGCAGCTTTGCCACTGGCGGCGCTATTGCCGCCGTCATGATCACCCATGGCTATTCGCCGTGGCTGGCTACGCTCGGGGCGCTCGCGGGTGGTATTCTAGCCGGACTGTGCACTGGCCTGCTGCATACTAAAGGGAAGATCAATGGACTGCTGTCGGGGATCCTGATGATGATCGCGCTCTATTCGATTAATTTGCGGATCTTGGGCAAGCCCAATGTGTCGGTGATGGGCGAGACCACGCTGATTTCCCTGATGAATCCGCTGTATGTCATGCCGTTCGTCGTTATCGCCGTGAAGCTGCTGATGGATGTGTTCCTGCGCACCGACCTGGGCCTTGCCCTGCGGGCGACGGGAGACAATTCGCGGATGATTCGCAGCTTCGGTGTGAATACG
>NZ_ASSD01000575.1 GCF_000520715.1 Paenibacillus zanthoxyli JH29 | reverse complement strand
AAGGATAGCTTCCTGTATTCCGCCTTTGCGGACCAGGGGCAGTACGCCTGCTTTGTTCAGCGCCGCGCGGGGCGCGTCGCCGATACCGGAGCTGAGAAGAATCCGGCAATCGCTGAGGATGGAGATAATCTCTTGAAGCGTTTCGTCTTTATCTCCGTTGCAATCGGCTGTGCCGTGGCAGTACGCCTGGATCTTCCGGATACCGATGAATTTCACTTCGGTTCCGTCGGTATCGAAAATCATGAATTCTGTCGTATGGCCAAAATGCTGGTTGACCTTGTCCCCGCCTCTGGAAGCGACCGCGACTCTTGTCTTCTTGTTCTCGTCAAGAATGGTTCGGCGGTTCTCCTTCGCGATCAGGCGCTGACGGATTTTGCTATCAAGCTCCTGCTGGAACTGTTCTCTTGCATCCAGGTCGATCACCGGATCGGCTTCCATCGTTTCCAGTTGGAAATCCTGGTTACGGTCCTGGCCGAGCAGCCCAACCGCGTCGGCGCGGCATTGGCGGCAGTGGCGCATCAGCTTCGTTCCGCCCTCACTCAGCTGCTCTTGCAGTTGGTTCAGTTCTCTTGGACGAGGAGCCTTACGTCCGTCCTTCTCATACTGGCTG
>NZ_ASSD01000574.1 GCF_000520715.1 Paenibacillus zanthoxyli JH29 | reverse complement strand
GAGCAAGTGGCCTCACCATGTCTGCTTGGTGCCAAACGCAGGGAGTGACCCTCCATCAAGCTGGCGGCAGCACGGATTTGCGCAAGTCCATCGGCGGGCTTGCCGCCCTGGTTCAGGAGAGTTTTCAACTCGATCCGTTCGCTCCTTACCTGTTTGTCTTTTGCAACCGCCAGCGTGACAAACTCAAAATGCTGTACTGGGAACATAATGGCTTCTGGCTGCTGTATCGTCGCTTGGAGCGCGGTACCTTCCCGTGGCCCGGCCCCGGCAGTAGCCCGGTCACCGTTTCCTTTCGCGAACTTCGCTGGTTGTTCGACGGGCTTGCCCTCCACCAGCGGCAGGCCCACCCGCAGGTGACGGCTCAGACCGTCATTTAGGCCGAGATTTCGCGGTTCTGACGCCCTCGGAGCAGGAGAAAAGGCTAGCTTTGACGAAAAGAACAGCTATGGAAAATCAAACGAATCCCACACATATAATCGAAGAACTCCAACAACAGAAGGCCAAGCAGGACCAACACATTGCCGAGCTGACCGCTAAACTCCAGTGGTACGAGGAACAGTTCCGGCTGGCCCAGCATAAGCGCTTCGGCGCCTCCAGCGAGAAGACGCACCCGGATCAGTTGGAGATGAACCTGTTCAATGAAGTGGAAGTGCTAGCGACTCCGGCTTCGGAGGAACCGCAGGTAGAGACGGTTACCTACAGCCGCAAGAAGTCTGCGGACAGCCGTGAGGCCAGGCTCGAGAAGTTGCCCATCGATACGCTTCACTATGAACTCCCGGAGGACGAGCAAGTTTGCGCGTGCTGCGGCGGGGAACTTCATCCCATGAGCACGGAAACCCGGAACGAAATCACGGTCATTCCAGCAGAGGTCAGAGTCCTGCGCCATGTGCGGCAGGTGTGTATGCCTGCCGCCACTGCGAACGGGAAGAGATTCAGACACCTATCGTGACCGCGCCCATGCCGCGGCCCGTCTATCCGGGAAGTCTGGCTTCGCCTTCGATTCTGGCGCATGTCATGAACCAAAAATATGGGGAGAGCCAGCCGCTATATCGCCAGGAGCAGCAGTTTGCCCGACTCGGGCTCACGCTCTCGCAGCAGACGCTGGCGAACGGGATGATGTACGGGGCAGATGAGTGGCTGGCGCTACTCTTTGAGCGAATGAAAGTCCAACTGCTCAAACAGGATATTCTGCATGCGGACGAAACCACGCTGCAGGTACTGCGAGAGCCGGGAAAATCCGCCGAGTCGCAGTCGTATCTGTGGCTGTACCGGACCGGACGCACGGGACCGTCCATCGTATTGTACGAATACCGTCCGACACGTGGCGGAGAGCATCCCCGAAACTTTTTGGCCGGATTCAGTGGATACCTGCACGTGGACGGCTATGCAGGCTACCACAAAGTGGCCAAGGTGACCTTGGTCGGGTGCTGGGCACATGCGCGCCGCAAATTTGACGAAGCCCTGAAGGCGTTGCCCCCTTCGGAAGCCAGGGTTGGAACGGCTGCTCAGCAGGGGCTAACATTTTGCAATCAATTGTTTGCGATCGAGCGAGAACTGAAG
>NZ_ASSD01000573.1 GCF_000520715.1 Paenibacillus zanthoxyli JH29 | reverse complement strand
AGCCGGTGAGCCGGCAAACGCCGGAATCGCGGTGTCCGGTGAAACGGTATACGCTGCACCGGCGATTTCCGGAAGGCTCCGGGATAAGCTGAACCGGTTTTTGGTGCAGCTCAAACGCTGGAGAGACGAGGCGCGCCAAGGTGACGTGAGCGGATTGATCTGGCGTATATACGGGGAGAGCGGATACTTGGATTGGGTCGGCGGACTCCCGGGAGGCGCCCAGCGGCAGAGCAATCTTAAAGCATTGTACGACCGGGCGGTTCAATTCGAGAACGATACCTCGGCCCGCGGTTTATTCCGCTTCCTGGTGTTTATATCCCGGCTTCGCGAGAACGGCGGCGATTTGGGAGCGGCCGGGGGCAGCGGCGAGCAGGGCGAAGGCGTCCGGATCATGACTATCCATAAGAGCAAGGGGCTTGAGTTTCCGGTCGTCTTTCTGGCTGGAATGTCCAAAGGCTTCAACCGTCAGGATCTGTACGCTCCGTTTCTGATGCACAAGGAGCTCGGCTTCGGCCCGCGCTTTCTGGAGCGTGAGACCCGGGTCAGCTATCCGACGCTGCCCTACCTCGCCATTGGACGGCGTTCGAGGCTGGAACTGCTGGCGGAGGAAATGCGGGTGCTGTATGTGGGGGTGACACGCCCCCGCGACAAGATGATTCTTGTCGGCACCGTTCGCGATCTGGAGGGCAAAGCGGCGAGCTGGATGTCGTCCAGCGGCGGAGATAAGACGCTGCTTCCCGATCATCTGCTTGCCCGGGGGCGCAGCTATCTGGATTGGATAGGACCGGCATTGATCCGCCACCCCGGCGCGGCGATTTTGCGGAAAATTGCCGGCAAGGAAGGAGCGGCGCCGGTTACCCTGCGCGGCGATCTGTCCAACTGGAGCGTAAGCGTTCTGCCATCCTCGGAACTCGAGACAGGGCTTCATTCAGTCAAGGATGATGGAGAGGACGGGGAAGAAACGAGAAGAAAGGCGCTTCACGAACTGAGCCGGGGGGTGCCGGTTACGGTTTATTCCGGGACAGACGATTCGGCGTCCGAGTGCCTGTCCTGGCATTATCCTTATGCAGCGGCTGCACTTATTCCGGCCAAAACTTCCGTTACGGAGCTTAAGTCCCTTCTGTCTTTGCAGGACCGGCCCTCTTACGATCTTCTGGAAGAGGGGCTCCCCTTAGCGAAGGAGCGCAGCGCCGCCGCTGCCGACAGCCTGCATTTGCGGCGTCCGAAGTTCATGGAGCAGCGCGGCATTACGCCGGCGGAACGCGGCACGGTGTATCATACCCTCATGCAGCATATTCCGCTGGACGGAGAGGCCGGGCTTGCGGAAGTGAAAGAGACGCTGGAAAGACTGCAGCAGCTCCGCATTTTGACGGAAGAACAGGCGGCGGCGGTCGAGCCGGAGAAAGCGGCGGCTTTTTACGAGCATCCGCTCGGCCGCAGGCTGCTGGCTTCGCCATGGAAGAGAAGGGAAATGCCTTTCAGCTATTTAGTGCCCGCATCTGAAGCTTACCATGGCCTAGAGGCTCTGGGCAGAGCGTCTGCGGAGCTGCCTGGGGAGAGCGGCGGGGCTTCTTCATCCGTTCTTATCCAAGGGGTGATCGACTGTCTTTTCCGGGAGGAAGGGCGGCTTATCCTGCTGGATTATAAGAGCGACGCGGTTCTGGAGCATCGGGGCGGGCTGAAAGCCCTGGAGGAGAAATACCATTACCAGCTTGGCCTGTACTCGCAGGCGCTTGGTGATATTTTAGGCGAAGAGGTTGCTGAAGCGTGGCTGTATTTCTTTGACGGCGGTCACGCCGTCCGGGTATAGGTCCGCGCATAGCATAGAGGATGCTGGCATTTCGTGAACATCTCCCGACTTGGGCCGGTCATGCCGCGAACTTATACCATTACACTCTCCATGATCGTTTGACGGCCCTTTCACTCTGACCGAGTGGATGATTAATAAGTTCCGGCGGCTGGGGAGATCGGCTTTTAATGATGATTTGCAAAATATGGGGTTGTGATATTTACATTCGCCCGGATTAGGGGCGGGAAAGAGGCGGAAGATGCGGATTTTGCATACGGGCGACTGGCATTTGGGCCGTACGCTGGAAGGAAGAAGCAGGCAGAAGGAGCAGGAGGCGTTCGTTGACGAACTGGTCGCCATTGCCGAGGAGGAACATGCTGACCTTATTATGCTGGCAGGTGACGTCTATGACTCCGTCAATCCTCCGGCTGCGGCTGAGCAGTTATTCTATGAAGCGGCCTCAAGACTTGCATCGGGCGGAAGGCAGCTGGTCGTTATCGCAGGCAATCATGATCAGCCCGAGCGAGTATCCTCCGTATCCCCGCTTGTCTTCGGACTCGGCATTACCCTTGTCGGTCTGCCCGCAGCCGATCCGGTGACGGTTCAGATCGCCCGGACCGGGGAAACCGCGCATATAGCGGCTCTTCCGTACCCCTCCGAAGCCCGTCTTGGCGAACTGCTGGCCGAAGACAGCGACGAAGCCGGACTTCGGCTCGCTTACAGCGCGCGCGTAGGCCGCCTGATGAAGCTGTTGTCCCGGGAATTCACGCCAGGCACGGTCAATTTGGCGATGAGCCATATTTATGTGCTGGGCGGTGTGGAGAGCGACTCCGAACGCCCGATCCAGGTTGGCGGGGCGTATACGGTCGATCCTTCGGCGCTGGCATGCGGCGCGCAGTATACGGCGCTTGGCCATCTTCACCGTCCGCAGAAGGTCAAGGGAGAAGGGGTCATCCGCTACAGCGGTTCTCCGCTGGCGTACAGCTTCTCGGAGGCGGGCCAGGCCAAGTCCGTGACAATGCTGGAACTCTCCCCGGGAGCAAAGGCGAAGCCGGAAGAAATTCTGCTGCGCTGCGGCCGTCCTCTGGTGGAGTGGGATTGTGCGGGGGGGCTGGATGAAGTGTACCGTTGGCTTGACGAGGGCAGGGACGCCAATGCGTTCATTGATCTGAAAATCCGTTTAAGCGAGGCGCTGTCGCTGGGAGATATCCAGCGGCTTCGCAAAGCTCGGGAAGGTATCGTACATATCCGCCCGGTCTACCCGGAGATGGAGCAGGAATTGGAAGCGTCCCTCCGCTCCCGGATGCCGGTGCAGGAGCTGTTCAGAAGGTTCTACCAGCGGCAGACCGGAGGAGCGGAGCCGGAAGACAGCCTTGTGGAGCTGTTTTTGGAGCTGGCGGAGGAAGAACGTGACGGACAGGAAGCGGAGGAGACTAAATGAAGCCGATACTGTTAAAAGTGAGCGGGCTGCAGAGCTACCGGGAAAGTCAGGAGATCGATTTCCTCAGCTTGTGCGAGACCGGGCTGTTTGGCATTTTCGGGCCAACGGGCAGCGGAAAATCGAGCCTGCTTGATGCCATTACACTGGCGATGTACGGCAAGGTGGAACGCGCCGTGAACGGGACGCAGGGGATCATGAACCATTCCGAGGATACCCTTGCCGTGGCGTTCACCTTCGAGCTGAGCACTTCCCACGGGGCGCGCCGCTACCGGGTGGAGCGGAGATTCAAACGGACGGGCGAGCAGTCCGTCAGCAATACGGTGAGCCGCTTCATTGAGATCGGACCGGACGGAGAAACCGTGATGGCGGACAAGCTTGCGGAGGTGACGCGCTGTGTCGAGGACAAAATCGGGCTTAAAATGGACGATTTTACCCGGGCGGTCGTTCTGCCTCAGGGCAAGTTCGCCGAATTTCTGTCCCTTCGCGGCGTCGACCGCAGACAGATGCTGCAGCGCCTGTTCCACTTGGAACAGTACGGGGACCAACTGGCGCTGAAGCTCAGCCGCCGGGTAAAAGAGAATGAGGCGGCGCTGCGCGCGCTGGAGGCCGAACAGCAGGGGCTGGGCAGCGCCGGAGCGGAGGATGTGCAAGCGGCGGAGGAGCGTCTTGCGGAGGCTGTACGCCACGCCGCGAAGTGCCGTGAGCGCTTGGAGGCGGCGACCCGGCAGGCCGAGCGTTTCGGCAAAATCCGTGAGCTGCAGGAGGAGCGATCCCGCCGGGAGATGAAACTGCTGGAATTCCGGGCGCAGGAGGCGCAAATTGCCTCGATGGAGCTGCGGCTGCTTAAGAGCGACGAAGCCGCCAAGATTGCGCCTGCGCTTCAGGCATGGCGCAGCGCAGAAGAGGCCTGGCGCACCCGTGCCGCGTCAGCGGAGCGGCTGGAGGCGCAGCTTGCGGTGTCCGAGCAGGAAGCG
>NZ_ASSD01000572.1 GCF_000520715.1 Paenibacillus zanthoxyli JH29 | reverse complement strand
CATCGGTGCGGAAGATCGGCGGCGGCAGCTCCTCGCGGGGGTCGCGTCCGGGACGCTGAAGGCTCTCCAGAATGTCGCGCAGCGTCGGCACACCAACGTCCAGCTTGGCCGCCAGCTCCTCGGGATTCTGAGCGGCAAGCACCGCAGCCAACTCCTTGCTGCCGATCTGCGACAGCGCAAGCCCCAGCTCCTTGAACAATCGGCTGACTACGTCGTACGACTCGGGATGAATCGGCGTGCGGTCAAGCGTATTCTCGCCTTCCGGAATACGCAGGAAGCCGATGCACTGCTCATATGACTTCGCTCCGAGACGCGGCACCTTTTGCAGCTGTTTGCGGCTTTTGAAGCTGCCGTTCTCTTCGCGGTATTTGACGATGTTCTTGGCGATGGTTGAGTTGATTCCCGCCACGTAGGAGAGCAGCGACGGAGATGCGGTATTCACGTCGACGCCGACATGGTTAACCGCCGATTCCACCACCGCTGTGAGGCTCTCGTCCAGATGCTTCTGGGACACATCATGCTGGTACTGCCCGACGCCGATCGCCTTCGGCTCGATCTTGACCAGCTCCGCGAGCGGGTCCTGCACGCGGCGGGCAATCGATGCGGCGCTGCGCTCGGCCACATCAAGGTCCGGGAACTCCTCCTGCGCCAGCTTGGAGGCGGAGTACACGCTGGCCCCGGCCTCATTGACGATGAGGTAGGCCAGCCCGGGATCGCCGATCTCAGCGATGGTCTCGGCGGTGAACTGCTCCGTCTCCCTTGAGCCGGTGCCGTTGCCGATGACGATGAGCTGGATGCCATACTTGGCAATCAGCTCTTTGAACTTCTCCGCCGCCTCGCGCTTCTTGTTATGCGGCGGCGTCGGGTAAGTTACCGCCACCTCCAGCAGCTTGCCGGTCTCGTCGACAACCGCCAGCTTGCAGCCGGTGCGGTACGCAGGGTCAACGCC
>NZ_ASSD01000571.1 GCF_000520715.1 Paenibacillus zanthoxyli JH29 | reverse complement strand
TGAATTGAAGAAAGGCGACAGGTTCTTATCCTACTACGAAAATAACGAAGGCAAGCGTGTATACGTAACCGAAGTTATTGCCGATAATGTCCGGTTTCTGGAGTCTTCCCAGAGCCGTGAGGGCGGAAACGCATCCGGCGGTGGGAATATGCCCGAGCCACCTTCATACGGCGGACGCGGAAACAGCGGAAATGGCGGTTTCTCGCGCAACAATAATCAGGATCCCTTTTCGGGCGACGGTAAGCCGATTGATATATCGGATGATGATTTGCCATTTTAATACGGAAGGACTGAAAAGACAATGGCTTTTAAACAAAGAGAAGGCGGAGATAACGACAAAAGACCTCCACGCCGTGGCGGCCGCAACAAACGTCGTAAAGTATGTTTTTTCACTGTGAACAAAATTACTCACATTGACTATAAAGATACGGAACTGCTGAAGAAATTCATCAGTGAGCGCGGTAAAATTTTGCCTCGCCGTGTAACCGGCACGAGCGCAAAATACCAACGCGCCCTGACAATCGCAATTAAACGTTCGCGTCAAATTGCGCTTCTGCCTTACACTACTGAATAAGACAGGCCCAGAGACAGCCGGTAACCTGGCTGTCTTTTTTGCTGCCGTAAAGTTGGTAAGGGGGGGAAGGTTAGCCCTAGCACCGGTCGATTGACGCAGCCAATCAAATGTAGTAAATTTAAACCATCCTATAACGAAGGGGAAATTTTGATGTCGGTGAGCGTTCTTAACTAAGCAATTTCATATCACCTATAGGCAGAACGGCGGTTGTTATTTAGCCGCCCGAAGCGCACGCTTATTTGAGTGGGTCAGAAACGCATGTTAACGTGTGCTTTTGGCATGGCAGCGCTGTGTCTATGGTGAATGATTTAGTTAAGAACACGCGACGCATCAATAGCCTCTTTACGGCTGTTATCCCGTCTACCGAACAAACCGTGCTCTTGCAGCACGGTTTTGTTTGTTTATTTGGGGCATGGAGCTATCTTAGCCTCATACCAAGGATAAGGGACCAGTGTAAGGATTAGGGCAAGGAATGCCGCAGTGGCATTCCTTGCCCTTTTTTGCGTTAAGGATAAATTCCAGAACGATGAACGATAACCCAAAGGGGAGGAAAAAACATGCATTTACAAAGCCGGCAAACGCTCGAATATCATCTGATCAAGGAGGAACTGGGACGCTATGCCGTCTCCTATGTTGGCAAAGCGCTCATTGCGGAGCTTGCGCCAATGACTGAGCTTACGGCGATCCACAGAGCGGTGGAAGAGACGGCGGAGGCGAAGGAATTGTTAATAAGAGGGTCGAGTGTGCCGATCCCCTCGCTAGAAGGGATTGAATGGGTGATGTCGCTCATGGGAACGGGATATCTGTTCAATGAGCAGGATTTTACGTCCGTGGGCGTATTCTTAAACAGCTGCAGCCAGCTGCGCAAGTATATGGCTTCCAAAGAAACAGCGCCGCGGATCAGCGCTTATGCATCCTCATTGGCGGAACTGAAGACGGTCAAAGCGGAGATCGAACGCTGTATCCGGTTCGGCGTAATTGACGACGGAGCCAGCAAGGGGCTGGAGAAGGTGCGCAAACGGCTGAGAGTCACCAAAGAACGGCTGCTCAAGAAAATTGAGAGCGTCATGTCGCGCCACCAATCCATTTTGCAGGAAAATCTGTACAGTCTGCGGGGAGGCCGTTACGTGATCCCGGTCAAGCGTGAGTACCATAAGCAGGTGAAGGGCTCGGTGCTCGATCAGTCCACAAGCGGGCAGACGGTGTATGTGGAACCGGAGGAAGTAGCGGCTCTGCAAGGGGAGCTGGAAATGCTGTCGGCTGAAGAAGCGCGGGAGGAGGGCATCATCTTGAGCATGCTAACCGGGCTGATCGAACGGGAGCAGGCTGCCCTGCGGCTGAATATCGAAATTACCGGGGTGTATGATTTTATTTTTGCCAAGGCGAAATATGCTGCTGCGATAGGGGCGGAAGCCGTAACCTTCAATGACTGGGGGGATATGCGGCTCTGCGGAGCCAGACATCCGATGCTTGCCGGCATGATTCCGATCGATGTGGAATTCGGCAGGGGATATCGGTCGTTGGTAATCACCGGCCCGAATACGGGCGGAAAGACGGTTGTGCTGAAGACGCTGGGACTGCTTGTGCTGATGGCTCAGTCAGGGCTCTTGATTCCGGCGGACAAAGAGAGCCGGCTTCCCGTTTTTGCCGATGTAATGAGCGTAATTGGAGACGGGCAAAGCCTGACGCAGTCACTCAGCACGTTCTCCGCACAGATGAAGGGGGTAGACGAGATGCTGCGCGCCGCAGGACCGAATATTTTGCTGCTGATCGATGAGCTGGCGGCGGGCACTGACCCGGGGGAGGGAATTGCTCTGTCGATCGCTATTTTGGAGGAGTTAAGCCGCAAAGGTGCCAATATCATTGTCACGACACATTTTAATGAGTTAAAAGTATTGGCCTCGGCCGCCCCGCAGTTCCAAAATGCGCGAATGGAATTTGACCCGGCTACGCTCCGCCCGCTCTATAAGCTGACAATAGGGGAAGCGGGGCACAGCTATGCGCTGCAAATTGCCGAGAAGCTCGGGATCGACGCCAGAGTCATTGAACGCTCGCGCCAAATTGCCGGCGGTCAGAGCCGCGGACAGCTGGGCGAACAAGAAATGCGGCTGTGGTATGATCATGAAGGAAGGCAAGAAGAGAAAGCAGCGGCAGAAATGGCAGAAAGCAAGCGGCAGCATGCAGAGGAAGGACATAAGGATCGCCAGGTACAGCCGCATTCTTTTGAAGTCGGCGATGCGGTCTATGTGAGTTCGCTTGGCCGAACGGGAATCGTATATGAGAAACGGAATGCAAGAGGCATGGTGGGCGTCATGGTCCAAAAGCATAAAATGCAGATTAATCATAAACGCTTGAAGCCGTATTTATCCAAAGATGAGCTATACCCGGAAAATTATGATCTGGATATTGTGCTGGAGACGAAAGAAGACCGGAAGAAATGGAATTTAATGCGGCGCAAACATGTGGAAGGTGTAATGATCATCAAAGAAAAGGAGAGGAATGATGGAGAGTAATAAATAATATTGACGCAATGTATATTGCATTGTATGATGTTTAAAATTTTGTTAAAGAAAAAAATGCATCTATCCGTCTATAAGTTTGATATAAATTGACCGATGGTTTATTTATTGGCCGCTGGATAAGAAAGCGTTCGCAGTCATTTTGAAAGAAGGGAAGGAACTCATGAACAACCGATATATAGATAGGATCCTCGCACCGCTGCTCTTCGTAATGATGCTGCTAACGGCTTGCAGCGGGGCGGGTGCTCCGGATAATCGAAGCGGGAATGAGCCTTCCTCTCTTGCAGCGGGTACTGAAGGCGAACCGAGAGCGGGGGGTACGGTGACTTACGGTTTTCCTTCTCCGTTTAAGGGGTTGTTCGAACCGGCTTTTTATGAAGGAGAAGATGATCTCCGTGTCCTGGAATTCATAACGGAGCCGCTATTTACGGTCAAGGATGATTTAACGACTGTTCCCGGCATTGCAAGCTGGCAGGAATCCGCCGATCATAAAACCTTCACTTTCAAAATCAAGCATGGTGTGCACTGGCAGAACGGCGACGAACTGACGGTTGAGGACTGGAAATTCGCGCTTGAGGTCATTGCCGACCCGAACTACGCGGGACCGCGCTATTACAGTGTGGAAATGATTGAAGGCGCCGATGCCTATCATACCGGAAAGGCGAAGCAAATATCGGGTATCCGGGTCATTGATCCCTATACGCTGGAGCTTAGGGTAACGGCTGCGCGTGTTAATACGATTGATAATCTATGGGCTTATCCGATGAATAAGAGATATTTTGCAGGAGTAGCGGTAAAAGATATGCCAAATAGCACTCAGGTGCGCAAAGCTCCCATCGGTATCGGACCGTTTCAGGTTACGAACATCCAGCCGGGAGAATTTGTTGAAATGACCCGCTTTGACAAGTACTACAAAGGCAAGCCGCTGCTGGACGGAGTGCTGTACAAAGTATTTGACGACAAGATGATTACGAGCCTGTTCGAGCAGGGTGTGATCGATATGGAGCAGGCGCCGCGTGATGCCTACGAAAGCCTGAACAAGCTGGACCATATTACGCTGATGCAATCCCCGGATTTGTCTTACGAGTATATAGGCTTTAAGTTCGGACACTGGGACGACAAGGCGCAGAAGATCGTTATGGACAACCCAAAGTTCCGCAATAAACGGCTGCGGCAGGCGATGTACTACGCACTGGACCGCCAGGGAATTATAGACGGCTTCTCCAATGGGCTGGGCAAGCTGGCGGAAACGCCGATTTCCAGCGAGAGCTGGGCTAAAATTCCGGAGGATCAAATTAACCGGTACCCTTATGATCCCGGGAAGGCTAATGAGCTGCTGGATGAAGCGGGTTATAAGGATTTGGACGGGGACGGCTTGCGGGAAGATCCCAAGGGAGCAAAGTTCGTGATTCATTTCGACGGTATGGTTGGCGGTACCAATGATGAGCCGCGCACCGAGGCTATGCTGCAGAATTGGAGAGCCGTCGGTTTGGACGTAAGATTGAACGGCGGGGCCCTGAAGGAAATGAATACTTTCTATACGATGGTGGAAGAGGATAATCGGTCGGTCGAGCTGTTTAACGGTGTCTGGGGATTATCCAATGATCCCGATCCTACCGGACTATGGAGGGAGAATGATCATTGGAACTATCCTCGGTGGTCCTCTAAGGAAAATGAGCAATTGATCCGCGACGGGATCAGCCTGAAGGCATATGACCGCGATTACCGCAAGCAGGTGTATTACGACTGGCAGAAATTAATAAACGACGAGGTGCCTATGATTTTCTTTGCGGAGCGCGTGACGATAACTGCGGTAAACAAGCGGCTTCAGGGAGTGAAGATTAATGCGATTAGCCCAATAATCGATCCTTATAAGTGGTGGATCAAAGACAGCGAATAGGGGGTCACGAGCATAGTGCTGAAATTTGCGCTTCGCAGACTGGCGGGCTCGGTGCCGCTGCTGCTGGTGATCTCCGTCTTGGTGTTCATGCTGGCCAAGCAGATGCCGGGCGACGGCCTTGGGGGAGGACTGAATCCGGGCAATAAGGATCCCCGGTATATTACGGAAATGCGCGAGAAGCTGGGGTACGGCGATCCATTGGTTATTCAGTATATCCGCTGGCTTAAAGATGCGGCTACAGGTCATTTTGGACAATCCTTCTTATACAAAATGCCTGTCGGTGAACTGATCGGCCAGCGTCTGCCCGCTACTTTGCTCCTGACCGCACTCTCGCTTCTCATTACATATGGAAGTTCTTTGGCTCTGGGAATGATCGCCGGACGCAATCCGGGAAGCCGGCTCGACCGTTTGATCCGGACGGCTGCTTATGTTACCTATGCGATTCCGACCTTTATTGCGGCCATTTTCGCCATTTATATATTTGCGGTAGTTCTCCGTTGGGTGCCTCTTGGCGGCACGGTCTCGGTTGTAACCTCGGGAGGGCTGTCAGCGCTGGGAGACCGGTTAGTCCATGCCCTGCTGCCTGCGGCTGTGCTGGGACTGTTTAATACGGCGGCCTACACGCTGTTTTTGCGTACTGAAATCGTGGAGAACAGCGGCAAAAATTACGTGCGCACGGCTGTGGCCAAAGGCATATCCAGATCCTCGGTATATAACAGGCATATTCTGCGCAATTCGCTCATTCCGCTTGTTACTTTTCTTGGAATGGATATAGGAGCCCTGGTGGGGGGCTCGGTTGTCATCGAGAATCTGTTCGCTTATCCGGGTATCGGAACGCTGTTTACGGCTGCGGTGTCCGGCCGGGATTACGCGGTAATGATGGCGGTTACGCTAATGACGGGCTTCATGATCGTCGCCGGGAATGTTGTGGCGGATGTGCTGTACGGATGGCTCGATCCCCGCATACGCGCGGGCTATAACGGAGGAAGATCATGATGCTTAAGAACGCGCCGGCTTCGCTTATTGGCGACGCTGCCCAAAAATTTGCCGCGAACCGGTTAGCTGTTATCTCGCTGCTGTTTCTTCTCGCTGTATTGGCGCTGTGTCTGCTTGCTCCTTGGCTTACAGCCCACGATCCGGCGAAGATCGATCTGCGGGGTCTGAATAAAGGTCCGAGCGCCGAACATTGGCTGGGCACCGACAAGGGAGGGCGGGATATTGTCTCCCGCCTGTTATTTGGAGGCCGGACGACGCTGTGGATTAGTCTGTGCGTGTCCGCAATCATAGCCGGTACGGGAACCGTGGTGGGGGTTCTGGCCGGCTATTTTGGCGGATCGGCGGATTCGCTGCTGATGCGGATCACCGATGTGATTTTGTCATTTCCTTTTTTAATCTTTATTATTGTTGTAAAAAGTATCTATCCAGGCGGCGGCATTCCCTCGCTGATCTGGACGGTGGGGCTGCTGGGCTGGGGGGGATTCGCCCGCATCATCCGGGCCAAGACGCTGGCCGAGAAAGAAAATGAATACATGCTGGCCGCAAGCGCGCTGGGAGCCGGGACGCTGCGGATATTGACGCGCCATCTGCTGCCTGGTCTGCTGAGTGTCTTTATTACGAATCTGATGTGGACGGCTGCGGCCATGATCGGAGTTGAGGCGAGTCTCAGCTTTCTTGGCTTCGGCGTACCCATCGGACAGCCAAGCTGGGGAAATATGCTGGCCGACGCGCTTTCTCCGGAAGTAATCAGGGAACAGTGGTGGGTATGGCTTCCCGCCGGGCTGCTCATTACCGGAGTCATTCTTTCGATCAATTTTATCGGTGAAGGGGTAAAGGAAGCGTTCAAAGTTCAAGAGGGACGTTTATGATTTTTAAGATTTTGTGAAGAATCGAATCAAAATGCCGTTGCCCTCGTCTATATAGCTATAAAGGATGAGCAAATATATTTTTTTACCAAACATGTCGTTTATTGTTGTTTCTTTTTAGGTTCAGAGTGATTACAATAGAGTTTGTATTTGTATAAGCTGCCCTGGGAAGGAGGAACGCTCTACAATAACCAGGGGTCAAACGCCGGTGAAGAGCAAGTCTGCCCGCAGGCCAATCCATGACCGCTCCATTCATGCGTCCGGACGGCCATTCCAATATATAGCACCTGTTAACTCTATTCTATTATACAAAGAAGGAATCTATTGTGAGAAAAAAGTGGAAAAAAAGATATATCGCCTTAATTGTACTTTTAGTTATCATCGCCGGAGGAGGGTATTTATTCCGTAAGCCGCTGACTGTTCTGGCCTTCGATCTGTTCCTGTCGGACAGGGTAGAAAGTACGCTGGCACAGAAATCTTACCAGCCGTTGACGCCGAAAGAAGATAATTCCGTGAAGCCTGAACCGATAGCCTATAAGAGCGATCCTTTTTCTGTGATGCTTCTTGGCACTGATCAGCGCAAGACGGAAACGGCCCGGTCCGATACAATGATCTACGCGGTGGTGCGGCCCGAGGATTATAAAGTGCTGCTTATTTCGATTCCCCGGGACACCTATACCGAAATTATTGGCCATGACGGCAATAAGAAGGACAAGATTACGCACGCCTACGCTTTTGGCGGTCAGCAGATGGCGAAGGATACGCTGGAGGCGCTGCTTGGGCATGATATTCAGTACTATGCGACCATTAACTTTCAAGGCCTGAAGGATACCGTTGACGCTTTGGGCGGACTGCCGCTGCCGATTAAGAAGACGATCGAGAACAAAGGCAAGGACCATGAGAAATTTACGATTGTGGGCGGGAAGTCTCTTTATAACGGCGAGGAGTCGCTTAATTATGTCCGCTACCGCGAGGACAGCGACTTTAACCGGACGAAACGCCAGCAGGTATTCCTGGATGTGCTTGCGAACAAAATGCTGTCGCTTAACCAGATCGGCAATGTGTCAGAGCTGCTGAACATACTGGGTGTTAATTTCAAGACTGACATGGAGCCTACGATGATTACCGACCTGGCCAAGAAGTTTCTGGGCGGCAAAGAGATGGACATTTCGAGCTTCACCGTTATGGGTGAGGGCACCCGCATCGGCGGCGTTTATTATGATGTTGTAAACGAAGAGGATCTGAACAAGGCGAAGGTGATGATTGACAACTGGATGAACGCCGGAACGCCGGTGGATCAGTTGATTGAGCCGGGAAAAGCGGGCGATGCTCTGGAAGCCAAGGCTACATCGGCCGCCCACTAAGACGAGACGGATTCGGACCGCTATTTTACTGTAAAAGAGACAGCAGCAGCCCTGGTGAACAGTTACCGGCTGCTGTTTGTTGTTCCTATGGTATACTAGTAGTGGAACTGCGGATTCAGCCGATACGTATAAATAAAACGGTCTCCCTGAACCAAGAGCAGGGAGAACCGTCATTCCTTGGGGGCTTTTTGAGGAGGACCAAGAAGATGAATATTGCGTTTTTTTTGCTTCCGAAGCAGGAGGTGGCCTTCGTTACGCTGGATTCCACCCTGCGCCAGACGCTTGAGCGAATGGAGCATCACAGATACACCGCTATTCCGATTCTAAGCAGCAATGGTGAGTACGCCGGTACAGTGACAGAAGGAGATCTGCTCTGGTACATGAAGGATTCACATGGGAAGGTTACGTTCGACAATGCGTCCAAATTTTTGCTCAAGGATGTTCCGATGCGGATGAACAACAAGCCGGTGTCCATCGACGCCGATATGGAAGATTTGATTAATCTGGCCAAGATTCAGAATTTTGTGCCGGTTGTAGACGACATGAACCGCTTCATCGGGATTGTCCGCCGCAGCCAAATTATCGGGTACTGCGAGAAGTTCGTGTCCCGTCAATCATTGGAATCTTTGTAAGCGGGATCACTCCGGTACAGAGGTTCGACAGTGCGGCCTGTATTCCGGCAAAAGGGAATGCGGGCCCTTTATTTCTGCGAGAAACGTACTTACGTTCTCAGGGGACGCCGTCAGGCATTTCTTTTTGAATCACCAGCGGCGCCAGGCGAAGGTGTTCCGGCTGAGGGGGGACCCGTGTTGCGAATGGGCATTTATGCTATAATGGAGAATAAAGCTTTTTCCCGGAGGTAGAGAGACGTGTCCAATATGCCGAAGGATTTGGATGTAGCCAAGCGGGCCAAGGTCATCGAATGGCTGAAGACCGAAGTCATCGACCAGGTTTCCAGACTGTTTAAAGCACTGTGGGAAGGCAGTACCGCGCGTGTCAGCGACAGCTTGGCGAGTTTGATCATGAGCTCTTATATTCTGGGCCGCAGGCTTGGCATTTCGTACCGCGATATGGACGAGGTGCTGCTGGAGAAGCTGAGGAAGCATCGGCAGGAAGGCCATCAGCTGGAAGATTGGTATCAGGATATATCTGCGTTAGAAGAACATATGCGTAAGAGGTGAACATTGTTGAAATATCGCTGGACATCCGTGGCCTGGAGTATTGTATACCTGCTCCTGCTGTTATCCCTGTCAACCCCTTTTCTCATCATCACGACACTGTTTATGATTATTCCGGCGGCCCTGCTGTTCACTACGCTGAATACAAGGCAGTTTATTTTAACGATTGCGCCCGTATGGCTTGTGCTGGGGCTGATCAGCCCGTTTTATATACTGATTGCCGCATATCTAATTGTTCCCGCGCTCGTAATGGGACGGCGATATAAGAAAAAGGCTACAGCTTCTTCGACGATACTTGCCGGCACAATTACCCTTCTGGGAGAATTTCTGCTGTTGCTCCTTCTGGGAAAGACTCTCTTCCAGTTCGATCTATACAATTATGTACACGATGTGCTGAATGAGATGCGGACGATGACGCTGTCCCCGATGCAGGAATTCGGAATGGGCAACTTTCTGGGAGGAAGCTCAGAGGACCTCAGCAACAATAGCCGCGCGTTCATCCAGGTGATTCCGATGGCGCTGATTATGTCTTCCTTCGTAATTACGGTGATCACACATTCGATCGTCCGGCCGATTCTGAACAGTATGGGATTTGCGGTACCCAAGCTAAAGCCTGCGCGTGATTGGAGAATTCCCAAATCGTTTATTTGGTATTATTTAATCGCTACAGTGATTCAACTGCTCTTTTTTAAATCGGATAACAGCTTTATGGTAATGATTACGGCCAACTTGGTTCCGCTGCTGCGGGTTTGCTTTATCATCCAGACGATTGGTTTCTTCTTCTTTATCGCCCATGAACGGAATTGGAACAGGATTATTCCGGTTATGCTGGGGGTAATGGCCATTATGCTGCCTCCGCTGTGGATTATCGGGATTATTGATCTGGTAGTGCCGCTGCGGGAAATGGTGTCCAAATCGAAAAAACGATAGGGTGAGAGTTCATGCCAAAATTTCTGCAAAAGCGCTGGCACGGCTATCACACCGTCTGGGCGTTCTTGCTCCTGCTGGTCCTGATTATTATAGTCAGCATTTATAGTTGGGTCCTGGGTGTCGTCTGCCTGTTTCTGGCCGGGACGCTGTGCTTCACAATGCTTAAGGCTGAAATATCGTTTCGGCGTAATCTTGTGGAATACATTAATGGCCTCTCTTTCCGCATCAAGCGGGTGGAAGGGGAAGCCATCGGAACGCTGCCGCTGGGCATTATTCTATACGGCGAGGACCGCTCGGTGGAGTGGAACAACCGCTATGCCGGGAGTATTTTTGCGCGTAAATCGCTGGTGAACGATCCGCTCCTGGAGCTGCTCCCGGATTTGACGCCCCTCGTAGGCGGCGGGGCTCCTGCGAAACGGGAAGCAGGCAAGGAGGGAGTCCAGAAGGAACTCCGTGCGGAAATCAAAGTTGACGAGCGCTATTACCAGGCGGTCGTTATTCCAAGCGAGAGGCTGCTGTATTTGTATGAAATCACCGAGCTGATCGATCTGCGGCAGCGATATGAGGAAGAGAAGCTGGCTCTTGGCATTCTGCTGATGGATAACCTTGATGAGGCCGCGCAGGGAATGGACGATCAGCAGCGGACTTCGCTGATCGCCAAGGTAACGAGCGAGATTACCGATTGGGCTAAGCAGTTTGAGGTTTATCTGCGCCGTCTTTCCTCGGAGCGTTATATGATGCTGCTGAATTACCGCAGCCTGCAGGCGCTCGAAGAGAGCCGGTTCGTTATTCTGGACGAGGTGCGGGAAATGACAGCTGATCTGAAGGTGCCGATGACGCTGAGCATCGGTCTGGCCTTCGGAGCGGAGTCGGCGAGCGAGCTCGGCGCTCTCGCTCAGTCGAGTCTGGATATGGCGCTCGGAAGGGGCGGCGATCAGGCGGCTGTTAAGGCGGGTCAGCGGCTGTCGTTCTACGGCGGCAAGACCAATGCGGCGGAGAAGCGCACACGGGTGCGGGCGCGCGTAATCGCTCATGCCCTGCGCGATTTGATTCAGGAAAGCGACCGGGTCATCATTATGGGACACCGCAATCCCGATATCGATGCCGTGGGAGCCTCGATCGGCCTGCTCCGGGCAGCGCAAATGTATAACGTGGAGGCCAATATCGTGCTTGAAGGGCCGAATCCTTCCATTACGCGCATGCTAGAGCAGATTCGAAGAGACGAAGAGCTGTACAGCTCTTTCATCACGACGGAGCAGGCGCTGCAGATCATGACCGAGCATACGCTGCTGATCGTAGTCGATACGCACAAGGCTTCGATGACGATGGAGCCGCGGCTTGTTCAATACGCCAGCCGGATCGTCGTTGTCGATCATCACCGGCGGGGTGAGGAGTTCATCAACGAAGCGGTGCTTGTCTATCTGGAGCCTTATGCGTCTTCCACCTGCGAGCTGGTCACGGAGCTGCTGCAATACATCCATGAGAAGGTCAAACTCAGCACACTGGAAGCGACCATGCTGCTGGCCGGCATTACGGTGGATACGAAGCAGTTCGCCCTTCATACGGGGTCGAGGACGTTCGAGGCGGCGGGCTTCTTGCGCCGGCTAGGCGCCGATACGATTCTGATTCAGCGGATGCTGAAGGAAGATTTGCAGGAGTACATTTCGAAAGCGGAAATTATCAAGCATGCCCGCATGGTCTATGATCATATTGCGCTGGTGGTCACGGCGCCCGGTATGAAAATACCGCAGCTTCTGATCGCCCAGACGGCGGATACGCTGCTGGGCATGACCAACGTGCTCGCCTCCTTTGTCATCAGCGAGCGTCCGGATGGCTTGATCGGCATCAGCGCCCGTTCGCTAGGGCGGATGAATGTGCAGGTCGTCATGGAGAAGCTGGGCGGCGGCGGGCATTTGACTAACGCGGCTGTACAGCTTGAAGGAACAAGCAAGGAAGCAGAGGCCAGACTGCTGGAGGTGCTGGCTGAAATCGAAGCGAAAGAGGGTCTGTTCGAATGAAAGTTATATTCATTAAAGACGTTAAAGGTCAGGGCAAGAAGGGCCAAATCAAAGAGGTATCGGAAGGCTATGCCACTAACTTCCTGCTGCCGCGAGGCATGGCCCGTCCGGCGACCGAAGGGAATATGAAGACGCTGGAGAATCAGGCGGCTGCCGAGCAGCGCCGCAAGCAGCAGGAGAAAGAGGAAGCCGAGCAGCTTGGAGAGAAGCTGAGCGGGCTGGAACTCACGATGAAAGCAAAAGCGGGAGAGGGCGGCCGGCTGTTCGGCGCCATTACAAGCAAGCAGATTGCCGAAGCGCTGGCAAAGGCTAACGGAATCACTATCGACAAGCGCAAAATCGAGCTGGAAGAACCGATTCGTCACCTGGGAACAACGCAGGTTCAGGTGAAGCTCCATACGGAAGTCAAGGCTGTGCTGAAGGTTCAGGTAACGGAGGAGTAGTATGGGCGGAGATCTCTTTTTCGATCGGGTTCCCCCGCAGAATCTGGAAGCGGAGCAGGCGGTAATCGGCGCTATCCTGCTGCAGGATGAAGCGCTGATTGCCGCCATGGAGCGGGTGAATACCGAAGATTTCTACGACAAGCCGCATCAAATGATCTTTGAGGCGATGATACAGCTCGGAGAAGAGAACCAGCCGATTGATTTGGTTACCCTTACGGCCAAGCTTCAAGACAAGGGAGAGCTTGAGACAATCGGCGGAGTCAGCTATCTGGCCAAGCTCGCGCATGCCGTTCCTACTGCGGCCAATGTGGATTATTACGCGCAGATCATTGAAGAGAAAGCGATGCTGCGCAGGCTGATCCGGACCGCCACGCAGATCGTAAGCGAAGGCTATACCGGCGGCGAGGATGTCGCCGATATGCTGAGCGACGCCGAACGGCGTATTCTGGAAATCTCCAACCGGCGCAGCGGCAGCGGGTTCATTGCGATCCGCGATGTGCTGATGGAGGTTTTTGACCGGGTGGAGATGCTTCACCAGAATAAAGGAGGCACGTCCGGCATTCCTTCCGGCTTCGCCGACCTCGACCGGATGACCAACGGCTTCCAACGCAATGATCTCATTATCGTCGCTGCCCGTCCGTCGGTCGGCAAGACGGCCTTTGCGCTGAACATCGCCCAGAATGTGGCGGTGCGCGCCAGGGAGACGGTAGCCATCTTCAGTCTGGAAATGTCGGCCGCCCAGCTTGTGCAGCGGATGATCTGCGCCGAAGCGAATCTGGATGCGAACACTATGCGCACCGGCGACTTCAAGAGCGATGATGACTGGTCCAAGCTGACGATGGGCATTGCCTCGCTGTCGGAATCGGAAATCTATATTGACGACACGCCGGGTATAACCGTCGCCGATATCCGGGCCAAGTGCCGGAGACTCAAGAAAGAAAAAGGGCTGGGCATGATCGTGATCGACTACCTCCAGCTCATTCAGGGCCGTGGCAAGGGCGGAGAGAACCGCCAGCAGGAGGTATCGGATATCTCGCGGACGCTGAAGCAGATTGCGCGGGAGCTGGATGTGCCGGTAATCGCCCTGTCCCAGCTCAGCCGGGGCGTAGAGCAGCGTCAGGACAAGCGGCCGATGATGTCGGACCTTCGGGAATCGGGCTCCATCGAGCAGGATGCGGATATTGTCGCGTTCTTGTACCGGGATGATTACTACAATCAGGAGACCGAGAAGAAGAACATCATCGAGATTATTATCGCCAAACAGCGTAACGGCCCTGTCGGCACGGTAGAGCTGGTATTTCTGAAAAATTTCAACAAGTTCGTCAACTACGAGCGCGCTCACTCCGAACCGTTTGCAGGCTAAGGATAATCATGACAATTTCCGAACGATTGTACATTTTTTTGTGCAATCGTTCGTTTTTGTTTGACTTTAAAAATGACGGCTGGTACACTGGTAATTGTGCTTTAGCGGATTAAACTGTCTAAAGCGTCCGTCAGGGCTGTGTACATAGCGGTATGTAATGAGCCCTATCAGAAAAATAATGGTGCTCCGAGCAGCATCTACGGAGGAATGAACATGTCAACGGTAGTCGTTGTGGGAACACAATGGGGAGACGAAGGCAAAGGTAAAATCACGGACTTTCTGGCAGAGAGCGCAGATGTGGTCGCCCGTTATCAAGGGGGCAACAATGCCGGCCACACGATTCTGATTGACGGCAAGAAATTCAAGCTTAGCCTGATTCCGTCGGGCGTCTTCTATAAAGAAAAGACTTGTGTCATCGGTAACGGCATGGTAATCAACCCGGCCGCCCTGATTGAAGAAATCAATTATATCCACGAGAACGGATTTGATACGGATAACCTGGTCATCAGCGACCGCGCCCATGTCATCATGCCTTATCACATGGTACTGGATGCGCTTGAGGAAGACCGGAAGGGACCGAACAAAATCGGTACGACCCGCAAGGGCATCGGCCCGGCGTATATGGACAAAGCGGCCCGCAACGGCATTCGGATCGCCGATCTGATGGATGCCGAAGAATTTGAGCTTAAGCTGCGCCATTTGATGAATGAGAAGAATCAAGTCATCACCCAAGTATATGGCGGAGAGCCGCTTGATGTGGAAGAGACTTTGAAGCAGTATCTGGAGTATGCGGAAATGCTGCGCCGCTATGTAACGGACACTTCGGTCGTGCTGAACGACGCCATTGATGCGAACACTAAGGTGCTGTTCGAAGGCGCTCAAGGCGTTATGCTCGACATCGACCAAGGAACATATCCGTTCGTAACGTCCTCCAATCCGTCCGCAGGCGGCGTCTGCATCGGCTCCGGCGTGGGGCCTTCGAAGATCAAGCAGGTCATCGGGGTGGCCAAATCGTATACGACGCGTGTCGGCGACGGTCCGTTCCCGACTGAGCTGAATGATGAGATCGGCGATTTGATCCGTGAGACCGGCCATGAATACGGCACCGTTACTGGACGTCCGCGCCGGGTCGGCTGGTTCGACAGCGTCGTTGTCCGCCATGCCCGCCGGGTCAGTGGTCTGACCGGACTGTCCCTGAACTCGCTGGACGTGCTGAGCGGCCTGAAGACAGTGAAGATTTGCACCGGCTATAAATACCGCAGCGAGGTTATTACCCATTATCCCGCAAGCCTGAAAATGCTGGCCGAATGCGAAGCTGTCTACGAAGAGCTGCCGGGCTGGGACGAGGATATCACCTCGGCCAAGACGCTGGATGATCTGCCGGAGAACACGCGCAAGTATGTGGAGCGCGTATCCGAGCTGACCGGCATTCCGATCGCGATCTTCTCGGTCGGACGCAACCGCGACCAGACGAACCAAGTTCTGCCGATTTACGAATAATTAGCAGCGAAATCCCATATATCATACGCATTTAAAAACCGCAGAGAGCCTGCAATGGCTTTCTGCGGTTTTTTACGCGTCCATTCCGAATCTTGGCGCATCTACCGAAGCACAGCTTCCGCATGAATAAGCGGACGAACGTTTTCCGGAGCCTATATTGGTCAATACTGGTAAGATAGCAAGCGGACGTATTGATACAAGGGAGAGATGGGAATGAAATTCGTGAAGCGTACGCTGGGCATCTGCTTAATCGTAGTGCTGGCCAGCAGTCTGTCCATTCTGACAACGGGCGTTATCGTAAATGCGTATGTTCAATCGGTCATGTCCGGGCTCGGCCTGAAAGTGGATACCCCGGCTCCGGGCTTCGGCGGAATGCTGAGCAGCCTTATGGGCACAAGCGGCAAGGGAGCCGCCCAAGACACGGTAAAAGACGATGACAGCTCTGCGGAAGCGGATAGCTCTAAGACGCAGGAGCCGTCCGGTACGGGCGGCAGCGGCGAGACCGTTCCTGCGGCGACGGCCGGCACCGGAGGAGGCGCTGGGGAAGACAAGGCGCCGGACAACGCGCTGCCCGTCATGGGTGAAGCATCAAGCGAAGAGCAGAGCGGCAGCGCGCAGGATCAGCAGCTGGTCATGACTCCGGAGGCGATGAAGGATTTGAAGGACAATTTGCCGTCCGATGAAAAAGTCAGTGTGTTCAATATCTTGATGAACAAGGTTCCCCAGGATGAGATGCAGAAGATATCCGCTGCCATGGAGAACGGGTTGACGGCGCAGGAGGTCACGGAGGTTCAGTCGATAATTTCCAAGTACGTAACGCCGGAGGAATACGACAAGCTGATGAAGATACTGACTTCCGGCACGGGCGGACAGTAAGGACGCAAACCCATAATATAGCTCGGGAAACAGGGCTGCCCAAGGCCGCTATAGACGGTAAGGGACGGCCCTTTTGCATGACACCGCATTAAAGGGATGGCCCAGATGTTACCTCTTGAGCGAAAGTTGAAATTTTTATGCAGGCTGTGGTAAAGTAAACAGGGACCGAAATTGGTTAATTTTTTGTAACCTTTTGCCATATCATTCCAATAAAATTTTCGATTTTCGCATGTAGGATGCATTCCATCGGCAAAATATAGATTAAGCGGTCTTACCAAAGTTCCGGCTGCAAAGCGATACTACAAAGGACAGTCTGAAAGGGAGAGTTTCGTGAAAGGATTGAAGTTTATACGTGGGCTGATGAAGCAGCAAGAACAAGCTTCCATGCCTGTGGCTGAGCGGAATGACGATGCCGGGGAAGGCATGATGTCCGCTCCAGTGGTTCATCGATCGCGGCGGCGTCTGCTTCTGACATGGCTCGCGGCATCCGCCGGCCTTGCGCTGCTCACGGTCTCGTTCATCGGGGCGCATAAGTATTATGTAGAAGCGAATACGGAGGTCTATTACCGGGTTCTGCTGCACGGCAAGGAAATCGGAACGCTCTCCGACAAGGACAGGCTGAAGGCGTTATTTGAGGAGAAGCGCGAGGAGTATCAGAACAAATACCCGGATGAGGTTATGGTTCTGCAGACGGACGGCATTACCACGGCCGCGGCCAGCGGCTATAAGCCGGTGATCGACAACGAGGGAACGCTGGATAAATTGGATGGGCTGCTTAAAGCATACGCCGTCGGCGTTCAACTGGTCGTAGACGGGAAAGCCGTCGGTATCGTTAAAGACCAGGAAACAGCCGGGGCTGTGCTTCAGGAAGTAAAAGCCTACTACATATCCGGGAAGAAGGAAGCGTCCGGTGTTCCGCAGTTGACCAAGACGGCGGCGGCGTTATCCGCTCCAGCATCCTCAGGAGATAAGGTAGAGTCGGCGGATATACGCGAGCAGATATCCGTGAAGCCGGTAAAGGCCGACCCGAATAAGGTGCTGGATGTGCAGGGGGCGGTCAAGCTGCTTACCGAAGGCGTTGAGGCGCCGCTCGTATACACGGTGCAAGAAGGAGACACGATCTCCAACATTGCCAGCCGATATGGAATTACGCAGCAGGAAATTTTCCAGAACAACCCGGACGTGAAGGAACTGACGCTGCAGATCGGAGATGAGCTTAATCTGACGGTGCCGCAGCCTCCGGTTACCGTCGTAACGACGGAGAAGGCGGCTGAGCAAATCGTGACGGAACCCGAAGTGATCGTGCGTACCAGCGATCTTCTGCCCAAAGGCAAGACGAAGGTGGTGCGTCCGGGCCAGACAGGGCTGAAGGAGATGCAATACCGGCTGACCAAGGAGAACGGCGAGGTCGTCAAGGAAGAATGGCTCGGCCAGACGGTTCTCAAGGCTCCGCTTCCTGAAGTCGTATACCGCGGCACCAAGGTAGCCTATGAAGCTTCCGGATCATTTGCCTGGCCAGTCAGCGGCGCGATCATTTCCAGCAGCTTCGGCGAACGCTGGGGACGGCCGCATAAAGGACTCGATATGGTATCCGGCAACCGGACGATTAAGGCCGCCGACGCCGGAACGGTATCTTTTGCCGGAGTACAGAACGGTTACGGCAATGTTGTCATTGTCGACCACGGCAACGGATATTCAACATACTATGGCCATTTAAGCCAAATTTCCGTTTCCGTCGGCCAGAAGCTGGGGCAGGGCTCCACGATCGGAATTATGGGTAATACCGGCCGATCCACGGGCACCCATCTGCATTTTGAAATCCGCAAGAATGGTACAGCCATGAACCCGCTAAAATATTTGCAGTAATTTGTCATGACTCCATAGCCGCTCGGGTAAATTCCCGGACGGCTTCATTTTTATCAGGAATAAATATCCATTTTTTCTGCATTGAGGGCTTGACTGCGTACTTCGTAGGATGTGACGAGCGGACAGGTATGCTAAAATGAGTGAAGAAGCTTTAATAGTAACATAGAAGGGTGAAAACGGTGGATTATGGGGATGGGAACGATTTTGGTAGTGGACGACGAACAGCCTATTGCCGATATTTTAAAGTTCAATTTGGAAAAAGAAGGGTATGAGGTCGTCTGTGCTTTTGACGGTATAAGCGCTGTGGACCTGGCCTTGTCCAAACGGCCCGATCTCATGCTGCTTGATCTCATGCTGCCCGGCAAGGACGGTATGGATGTATGCCGCGAGGTGCGGTCCGCCCACCTGGATATTCCAATCATCATGCTAACCGCCAAAGACGGGGAAATCGACAAGGTGCTGGGTCTTGAGCTTGGGGCGGACGATTATGTAACCAAGCCGTTCAGCACGCGCGAGCTGCTTGCCCGGGTTAAAGCACAGATGCGGCGCCAGCACAAGCCGACTCCCGCAGAAACGCAGAGTGAGCCGGATGAAGGCAAGCAGGGCGTTCACCATTTTGATTTGTTTATAGATACCGACATGTATACGGTCTACAAGGGCGGTGAACCGCTTGATCTGACGCACCGCGAGTACGAACTGCTCTATTATATGGTCCGCAACGCCGGGAAGGTCATGACAAGGGAGCATTTGCTCCAGGCAGTCTGGGGATTTGAATATTTCGGAGACGTACGCACGGTCGATGTGACGATCCGGCGGCTGAGAGAGAAAATCGAAGAGAACCCAAGCAAGCCGGAATATATATTTACACGGCGCGGGCTTGGATATTTGATGCACAGTCCCAAAAGCGGAGGATTGTGATGAAGGCCATGTCCTTTTTCCGGACAATTCAGGCGAAGCTGATTATTATTTACGTGCTGCTGATTCTGATCGCGATGCAGCTGATCGGCGTTTTTTTTGTGAGTTCGATGAAGAATTCGCTGACCGATAACTTCACGAAGGATTTGAAGGCCCGGGCGGAAATGCTGTCTATTCTGACAGCCGATAAATTCAGCAGCGAAGCCGGCGGAACGAGTGAAGAGTCGTCGGTGGACAGCCTGCGCGGCATGGTCAACAATCTGTACATCAACGGCGCGGAAATTCAGGTGCTCGATGCGAGCGGCAAAATTATCACCACCTCGGTACAGTCGCAGAGCGACTATGTCGGGCGGCGCAATACGCAGACGGTCGTCAGCCGCGCGCTGCAGGGCATCAGCGACAACGAGGAGTATATAATTGGCGACGATAATGTGCGGAAGAAGGTCGTGGCCAAGCCGGTATGGTCGGGCGGCAAGGTCGTGGGCGCCATATACATCGCGGCCGATATGAAGGATCTGTATGCGACGATGGGCCGGATCAACAGCGTATTCATCTCCGGACTTCTCATCGCGCTGGCACTGACGGCGGTGCTCGGCGTCATACTTGCCCATACGATTACGCAGCCGATTAAGGAGATGACACGGCACGCCACGGCGGTAGCCGAAGGAAGCTTCGACCGGAAGATGCCGATCTTCGGCAATGATGAAATCGGGCAGCTGAGCAAGGCGTTCAATTATATGACCGGACGGCTGCGGGATGCGCTGTCCCAGAACGAGGAAGAGAAGGAGAAGCTCGCTTCCATTCTGACGAATATGAGCGACGGCGTGGTGGCGACGGACGAAACCGGCCGCGTCATTCTGATGAACCTCCGGGCATCCCTGATGCTGGGGGCGGAGGAGCCGCTGCCCAGGGGGCTTGCACTGGATAGGCTGCTTGGCCTCGAAGGCGATCAGACGCTCGCTTTGTCCGTCGGCACGGCGCAGTCCACGATGCTGAGGCTTAAATCTTCCGAAGAGGAGGAACCGAACATCGTGCGGGTAACGTTCACGCCGATTCACCGCCGTGAGGGCGGAATCGCCGGAACGATCGCGGTGCTTCAGGACGTCACCGAGCAGGAGAACCTGGAAGCGTCGCGCCGCGAATTCGTGGCCAATGTATCGCATGAGCTGCGGACGCCGCTGACGACGATCAAGAGCTATGCGGAAGCGCTGGGTGACGGTGCGCTGGAAGATCCGCAGCTGGCCGGCCGCTTTGTCGGCGTAATCCGCAGCGAGACGGAGCGGATGATCCGGCTCGTTACCGATCTGCTGCATCTGTCGCGGCTCGACTCCAGAGAAGCGCAGCTGCGCTATCAGGAGACAGATATTGCCGAGATGCTGGAGGATGTAGCGGACCGCTTCTCCTTCCAAATCCGGCAGAAGCGGATTTCCATCCGCACGGTCGTCCGCCGGGAAATCTCCACGGCTTGGCTCGACAGGGATCAGATTGACCAGGTGCTCGGAAATCTGGTGTCCAATGCCCTGAAATATACGCCGGAGGGCGGCCGCATCGAGATTGAGGCGGGACGTAATTCCGAAGGAATGCTGGAGATCTCTGTCTGTGATTCCGGGATCGGCATTCCGAAGAAGGATATTGAGCGCATTTTCGAGCGCTTTTACCGGGTGGACAAGGCGCGTTCGCGGAATATGGGCGGAACCGGACTCGGGCTTTCCATTGCCCGGGAAATTGTTAAGGCGCACGGTGGCGCTATATCGCTGCAATCTGAACTGAACAAAGGCTCTAAGGTTACCTTTACGCTGCCTCTGGAGAAGCTTAGGAGGGATGAAGCGTGAAGGAACGGATCAAGTCCTGGATTCTGGCGCTGCTCGTCCTTGGCAGCCTGGTAGAGAGTTATTATTTGATCTATCGTCTGCCTGGCAGCGATTCAGCGGTCTTCTCGGAGAATTTATATGTGAAGACAGACAATATGGGGCCTGAGGAAAAAGTTGAGAATTTGCTATTTCCTGATAAAATGATCATTCATTTGGGAGAAAACAAGCACACCTTGTTTTACCCAAGCTCGACCTTCTACAACCTGATTCTTACCCGGCTGAAGGGACGAAGCTTCGAGAGCTTCCAGCGCCGCTCCGTCCAGAGCTTCAACTGGGACAAGATCCGCAGTGAGAATCCCGGAATCGAGCTGTCGTTCCGTTCCGGCATTCCCGTAGCGCTGCTGCAGCGGGTGATGCAGCTGTCCCCGGATTCTCTGTTCGCCGGGGAGAGCGTCGACCGGATCTGGATATACAGCGGGAAGAACGATTCGAAGGCGCATGCCGTTTTTTTCAGCACAAGGGGTGACATCGTGTATGAAGCGGCCAAAGCCGATCTTACCGTGCAGGATGTACAGCAGCATGTGGATTTCGGTAAATCGTGGACGCCTTACACAACGTCAAATGGCAGTTATTATGTTCCGGAGAGCAATCTGTCGCTTGTGGCGGCTGAGCTGCCCTCCAAGCTATATACGGTAGAGCAAATGCAGAGCAGCCTGTTCTTCGATAGCGGGAGCACCCGGTATATTCGGGAAAAGGACGGCTCGGAAATCTATACGGACAGCAAGCGGAGCCTCCAAGTGGATCAAGAACATCATTGGATGAGTTACAGCGACCCCGCAGCGCTGCCGGAGGGGGAGAGCACCGATGCCAAGGATGTGCTGGAGGCGGTTGATTTTGTCAATCAGCATGGAGGATGGAACGGGACGTACAAGCTGGAAGCGGCGGAGGAAAGCAATCAGGACCGGCTTGTTTCCTTCCAACAGTACTACGGCTCCTATCCATACGGGGCGTACCCGGTACTGGATCAGCCGAAGCTGCATTACGGGCTTATCGATTTGCGGCTGCAGCAGGGGACGGTTACGACCTACGAACGGTCATTGATGTACAGCGAGGATGATAAAGGTTCGAAAAAGATTGTGGAGCT
Organism: Paenibacillus zanthoxyli JH29; assembly: GCF_000520715.1. GTDB lineage: Bacteria > Bacillota > Bacilli > Paenibacillales > Paenibacillaceae > Paenibacillus_AQ > Paenibacillus_AQ zanthoxyli. The sequence goes on along the minus strand of NZ_ASSD01000571.1, from coordinate 5,234 downwards.
TCCCGGCGGGGACACTCTGCGGAGACAGCTCGCGGGGATCAGCCAATCTTCGGCGATTCGCGACCTGTACCCGGTCTATCTGCCGGTGGTCAAAGGAGATAAGCTCGAACTGACTCCGGTATGGAAGGTCGATTTTAGTAACGGAAGCTCGCTTACGCTGAAGTAATACTACATGATTAAAAGGAGGAAGGGCATGGACTGGGGGAGAGCAAAAAATGTGCTGATCTATTCATTTCTGCTGCTGAATCTGCTGCTGTGCTACCAGCTGTGGGTCGACCTGCGGGAGCAGGTCAGCGCTAATCTAGACTTCACCTCGCTTTCCGGCTCAACCCAGCAAATCATGGAGCAGAAGAATATCCGCATTTTGTGCCCTATTCCGGCGGCTACGCCAGGGCTTCCCGATATTACGTACCGCTATTCGGCCGGGGATGGGAACGGGACGGTTCAGCTCACCCGGCCAGTTGACAGCAAACTGATTTTTTCCTTCACCGAGCTGAGCGGGGAACTGGAGAGCCAGATTCCCGATATCGGAAATTACCGCTTCGATCCCTTGGAAAGCGAGGTCGGCAAATTCGTACTGCATCCTCTGGTCGACGGCAAATGGCCTCTGTTCAGCGTAAGGCTGGAGCTGGTCTACAACAACCAGAGAATCGTCGCTTACCGCAAGCCGCAGATTGATATCGGGGAAGGCGGAAAAGGTGAAGCGCAGAAGGTGCTGCCGGCTTCGAAGGCACTGGGCAGTCTGATCGAGAAGTTCTTCCCGCAGGGCGCGGCAGTGAAGGAAATCGAGCTGGGCTACTACGGAGAGCTGTTTAATTCCGAGAGCCAGGTGGCGGCGCCGATGTGGCGGTTCCTGTTAGAGGATGGGAAATCTTATTACGTCAACGGCATCAGCGCCGACATTATCAGTCCCAAGACACCTTAGTGAAATAACGGATTACGAAAAAAGAGGAGCAGGAGCTATGGGGATTTCATTTACGGTGCTGTCCAGCGGTTCAACCGGCAATGCCACCATTATACGGGGCGGCGGGACGACACTGATGATTGACGCAGGTTTGAGCGCGCGGCGGATTGAGGAGCTGCTGGCGATGCGCGAGCTGCGGGGAGAGGAGATTGACGGGATACTCGTAACGCATGAGCATTCCGATCATGTCAAGGGTCTCGGCGCGGTCGCCCGTAAATTCAATCTGCCGATCTATGCCAACAGCAATACATGGAGCGCAATTGAGAAGGGCATCGGGAACATCGAGGAGCATAACCGGCACGTTCTGGAGACCGGGCAATATAAAGATTTTGGAGATATGCGGGTGGAATCATTCGCCATTTCCCACGATGCCGCCGAGCCGGTCGGCTACAATTTCTATGAAGGCAAGGAGAAGCTCAGCGTGGCGACCGACCTCGGCTATGTCAGCGACAAGGTGAGAGCAGCCATCTCGGATGCCGACGTACTGGTGCTGGAGGCCAACCATGATATCGAAATGCTGCGGATGGGGCGGTATCCGTGGAATACGAAACGGCGGATACTTGGCGATATGGGCCATCTGTCCAATGATGCGGCGGGTGCGGCGCTCAGCGAGATTCTGACGGGACGCACCAAGCGGACCTATCTGGCCCATTTAAGCCGGGATCATAATATGATCGAGCTTGCAAGAATGTCCGTTCGCGGAGCGATGGAAGACAGAGGCTGCTTCTATAAAGACAGCGAGTTCAGGCTATGCGACACCTACTACGACCGGCCTACGCCATGGGATAAGGTGAGCGAATCATAAGATCGTCGAGATCAGACATTTTCCGCTCAAGCTCCTGGCGTGTGATCAGTCCTTTGTCAATCAGCAGTTCGACCGCTGCGGTTAGAGCGAGTGTCATATGATAGTGTTCATCTTTCAGATCGCCTAGCTTACCGATAAATTGAGCCAAATCCATACTTGAAGTAAAAGAATCCATAGCTGTTTCTCCTTCCACTATTTGTTGTTTTTTATTTTCATAAAGACGGCGCCGATAGCGGCGCTATGGTACAATAGAAGGGTATGAGAGGCCGAGGTTGCATACTGCTTTTCAGTCCGCTTTTCTAGAATTATAGTCTGATAGGCTGCAAAGTATTCCACTTTTACGAGAATGAGCGCTTCAGGGTCACTAGCAGGTGAAACATTTTGCCCCGGAATGCAGTCTAATAATGAGAACTAGGGCCCTGCGGGAAGGCAGGCCCATAACAGATACGCAAGAGTTAAACAGGGGAGAGGATGACAGAATGGGTCTGTTTGATGATGATTTCTATTCAACCAAAGTATCCAGACGGAGAGAACGAAAAGTCTCAAAACGCCCAATGCCCCGCCGCTGGTCCAAACCCTTCAGAGGACGGAGCTTGTCAACGATGCAAGTGTCCGCGATTTGCTCCCTGATCAGCGCAGTGGTCGCAGTTCTGCTGTTCAGTCTCGTTACAGGCCAGCTGGCCCATCCAAAGGGTGCGGTGCCTGCCTTCATTCAGAATATCACCCCAAGCAGCGGCGATCCTTATGAGCGGATTATCAAGGCGGCGGCTACTGTCCGTCCGGCGGTTGTCAGCATCATCAATCATAAAGAAGAGGAAACGAAAGAAACGCTGGATGAGTCGGCGCTCGGATCGGGTGTGATTTATAGGAAGACCGGCAATAAGGCATTCATTATAACCAATAACCATGTCATCTCCGGAGCGGGCAAGCTTGAGGTTGTCACAGTGGACGGCGAGACTCGCAAAGCCGAGCTTGTCGGCGCGGATAAAGTCAGCGATATTGCCATTCTCTCCATTGATGGCGGAGGAATTAACACCATTGCGCAGTTAGGAGATTCCTCCAAGCTTCAACTAGGGGAAACAGTGATTGCGATCGGCAATCCGCTGGGTCTTGGGGACACGCTCACCTCGGGTATTGTCAGCTACACGAACCGCAGCATCCCGGTATCCCTTAACCAGGACGGCGTCTATGATTGGGAGCAGGAGGTTATCCAGACCGATGCCGCCATTAACGAAGGCAACAGCGGCGGAGCGCTCGTGGATCTGAACGGCCGGGTAATTGGCATTAATACGATGAAAATATCCGACACCGGCGTGGAAGGGCTCGGGTTTGCCATTCCGGCTAATCATGTCATCAAGATCGCGGAGGAGCTGTCTCTTAAAGGGAAGATCGTGCGCTCGTACCTGGGCGTGTACTCCATCGATTTGAATAATCCGTACGTTCCGCTTGCCGAGGACCAACGCAAGGCGCTCAATCTGCCGAGCAGCGTCAAAGAAGGCGTTGTGGTTCTTGATGCCGTTGGTCCGGCCAAGGAAGCTGGACTCAAGCTGAACGATGTCATTACGAAATTTAACGGCCAGACAATCGACTCCACGCTGAGCTTGCGCAAATATTTGTACAACGAGACCAAGATCGGCGATCCGCTCGTTATCACTTTTTACCGTCATGGCGTAGAGCAGGAAGTTACCGTTACACTTAAAGAAAAACCGGGGGAATAATTCCGGCGGGAGCAGTATATACTAGTAAAGCGCTGCTGAGGAAAGGCTGGCAGAACCTAATTTGGAAAGCCAGCCTTTGCGGTAAAAACTGGATAATTTCCGGGTGCTTAACTTGCCTTTGCTGACGCGATGTGCTACTATGATATTAATCATAATTTTAATTTGAGGCCTGAATTTTCACATTGAAAAGGGTTGTCAAGTTGGAGATACAGCCTTTTTCAATGTGTGAATTTTTTCTTTGTTCAAAGATAAAAATAACATGTTAATTTATTTTTTGGAGGCATACACCAATGCAAACAGGTACAGTTAAATGGTTTAACGCAGAAAAAGGCTTTGGCTTCATCGAAGTTGAAGGCGGAAACGACGTATTCGTACACTTCAGCGCAATCGTCGGCGACGGCTTCAAAACGTTGGACGAAGGCCAACGCGTTGAATTCAACGTTGTTCAAGGCAACCGTGGACCACAAGCCGAGAACGTTGTAAAACTGTAAAATCAACCACCGTCCCGCCTAAGAATCGGGACGGTCTTTTTTTAAAACGAAAGCTAATCACCTTTTACCATACTTTGCATGTAGAGAAATGGAGGGGAACGGCAATGAACTACCGGAAGAAACCAGTGGAAGAAATACCGGAAGAGAACACCGCCGTATGGTCCTGCACGAACGATGATTGCAACGGATGGATGAGAGATAATTTTACGTTTGATGTCGCGCCGACCTGCCCTCTATGCAACGCGCCGATGAAGCAGGATATGAGAATGCTTCCCCAGCTGCTCAACTCAAACGTCAACCCTAAAGCGTTGAAGAAGGGTATTTCCATTTCTTAAATGGGGTATACTTAATATAGACAATAGAGAAACAGTTAAGACGGAAAACCGTCTTATTTTTTTTGCTTTTGTCAAAAATTTTGTGATTAATGTCACAAATTTATTGGTTTTTACCGATAAAAATGATTATAGGTGTGATAAACGTCACAATTCACCTCTTAAAATTTTGACAAAATAGAAGCAATTAAATGGGAGAAGGAAGGGAGAACATGGACACAATTATGCTGTCGCGCATGCAGTTTGCGTCGACAACGATTTTTCACTTTTTCTTTGTGCCGGTAACGATTGGATTATCATTCATCGTCGCGATTATGGAGACCATGTACGTCCGCAGCGGCAACGAAGAATACAAGCGAATGTCAAAATTTTGGGGCAAGCTCTTTCTCGTGAACTTTGCGATCGGGGTCGTGACCGGGATTTTGCAGGAATTCCAGTTCGGAATGAACTGGTCGGATTACTCGCGCTTTGTCGGAGACGTATTCGGGGCGCCGCTTGCGGTTGAGGCGCTGCTCGCGTTCTTCCTTGAATCGACGTTCATCGGAATCTGGATATTCGGGTGGGAGAAGGTTTCCAAGAAGGTCCATCTGCTGTCCATCTGGTTTGTGGCGATTGGGACCACGCTGTCGGCTTTCTGGATTCTGGCGGCGAACTCATTTATGCAGCACCCTGTCGGATATACGATCAACAACGGGCGGGCGGAGATGAATGACTTCTTTGCGCTGATAACTAACGGTCAGGTGCTGGTCGAGTTTCCACATACCGTATTGGGCGCTTTTGCAACCGGAGCCTTTCTGATTATCGGCATCAGTGCAATTAAGCTGCTAAGAAAGCAGGATGTCTCGTTCTTTCAAAAGTCTTTCAAAATCGCGGCGATCGTCGGCATTATCAGCTCGATTGGCGTTGCCTTTGCGGGTCACTGGC
>NZ_ASSD01000570.1 GCF_000520715.1 Paenibacillus zanthoxyli JH29 | reverse complement strand
TCCTCACGATCAACCTTCCACCCGCATACAACGCTCCCCTACCCCTGATGCAAAGCATCAAGCCATAGCTTCGGTGGTGTGTTTAGCCCCGTTACATTTTCGGCGCAGAGTCACTCGACCAGTGAGCTATTACGCACTCTTTCAATGGTGGCTGCTTCTAAGCCAACATCCTGGTTGTCTGTGCAACTCCACATCCTTTCCCACTTAACACACACTTGGGGACCTTAGCTGATGGTCTGGGCTGTTTCCCTTTTGACAATGGATCTTAGCACTCACTGTCTGACTCCCGGCGACAAGTAGATGGCATTCGGAGTTTGACTGAGCTTGGTAACCCTTGCGGGCCCCGCACCCAATCAGTGCTCTACCTCCATTACTCTCATTCACCGAGGCTAGCCCTAAAGCTATTTCGGGGAGAACCAGCTATCTCCGAGTTCGATTGGAATTTCTCCGCTACCCCCACCTCATCCCCGAACTTTTCAACGTTCGTGGGTTCGGGCCTCCAGTGCGTGTTACCGCACCTTCACCCTGGACAGGGGTAGATCACCCGGTTTCGGGTCTACGCCCACGTACTTA
>NZ_ASSD01000569.1 GCF_000520715.1 Paenibacillus zanthoxyli JH29 | reverse complement strand
GAAGGCTGGCTGTATCTAGCCAGTGTCATGGATCTCTACTCCCGTAAGATTGTAGGCTGGCAGATGGGCGAACGGATGACGAAGGAACTCGTCATCGGTGCACTTCAGCAAGCGTATGGCCGTCAGCATCCGGCTCCAGGGTTACTGCATCACTCTGATCGGGGGAGCCAATACGCCTCGCTAGACTACCAGAAACAACTGCGAGCCTACGAAATGACTGGTAGCATGAGTCGCAAAGGTAACTGTTACGACAATGCTTGCATCGAATCCTTTCATAGTGTGTTGAAGAAGGAACTCATCTACCTAAACCGCTATGAAACCCGGGAAGAAGCAAAGAAAAGCATTTTTGAGTATATTGAACTCTTTTACAACAACCAACGGATTCATTCGTCTATTGATTACTATACCCCTACGGAGTATGAACAGCTTTATCATACCCTAGCTGCATAAATTTCTGTGTCTACTATCTTGACAGAGGTCCA
>NZ_ASSD01000568.1 GCF_000520715.1 Paenibacillus zanthoxyli JH29 | reverse complement strand
GTATCCAATGCTTTCGCTGCCGCAAAAATAGCAGGTCGCCTTCATGCAGCAGCAACAGCATACCGCCCTGCATCAGTAAGGCCAGCAGCGCCGGCAAGAGAGCATAGGGAAGCAGCGTAACCCATGCCGGAAGCGGCTCACTCCAGAACCCGTAATAAAATCTTCCGCCAAGCAGCCCGCCCGGGATAAGGATGTACAGAAACACCGTCCAGTCCGCAGCGGTGCGGATGATGCCCCATTGTTCTTTCCAGTGGTGGCCAAGCCGCCTTCTCAGCAGGCTGCCGGGAGTCCGGATGCCATAGCCGCCGCGGCTTTCGTCTAAGTTGCTCATGGCTAACGTCTCCCTCCCATTATGCCAGCGCATCG
>NZ_ASSD01000567.1 GCF_000520715.1 Paenibacillus zanthoxyli JH29 | reverse complement strand
GTGGCGGCAACAATGATATCGACCGGATGCAGGAGATTAAAGAGCGCTCGCTGATTTATGAAGGGCTGAAGTATTACTTCATGATTAATTTTCCGCAGCGGGCGGGCGCGCTGCGCGAATTTGTGTCGGAGGTGCTGGGCCCTGACGACGATATTACCCGGTTCGAATATACGAAGAAGAACAACAAGGAGGACGGCCCTGCCCTTATCGGCATCGAGCTGCTGTCCAAGGACGCCTATGAACCGCTCATTGAGCGGATGGAGCTTAAGGGCCTGGACTACGTCGAACTGAACAAGGACTTGAATTTGTTCAATATGCTGATCTGACCCGGACGGAACGAAAAAGGCTGGCGCAGGCATTAACCCTGCACCAGCCTTTTAATGTTCTCTCTTCGCAGCGGCGAGCGGCTGCGGTGAGGCAGGACTTTCTGGAGGCGCCGCCTGCTTGCGGTATTCCTCGACCTCATCGGTAAGCTTGTAATCATGCTCCTTGAGCAGCTTCATGAAGCCGTCCAGCTTCTCCAGATACGCGCTCTCGCCGTTATTTTTGGTAAGAACCGCAGTATAGGCTTTGCTCGCTTCCAGATCCATCTCCAGATTGTCGTAATGGAACAGCGGCGTATTATTCAGACCGTAGAACGTGTCGATCTCATACATCCGGTATAACGACTTTACCGTCCCGATCCGGTTCGAACGGGGGTAGGCGGCAATGAAGGATTCCTGGGCCAGCGCACGGGACGCCACCTCCGCCCAAGCGATAATAAGGCCGTTGTCTTTGTTCGAGGGAAGGTCCGACTCCACGGCCATAATGGAAATATAATTGCGGATGTCATCCAGTACATACATCTTGTATTTCCGGTACGCGGCATAGTCAATAACCGGGAAAAACGATCCTTCGGCCGTCTCCAGTTTGTATCCGTTCTCCGCAGCCCTCCGCAGCAGCAAGCGTAAATTTCCGTTATCCGTCTTATCCGCGAGCTTCGCGAGGCTATCTCCGGGCTCGTAAAGGTCCGTCAGATCGCGCTGAACTCCCTCTGCATAGAATTTATCCTGCCATGCAGGCAGCGCCGCCTTTTGGACATTTTCAAGCCTTAACGTCATAATCGTGGCGCGATAAGAACCGACGGCGTAAATATTGGCCTTCAAATAGCCGATCGCCTGCGGCAGCTTGGCCGAAGAGGACAACAACGGCAGATAGGCTTTATAGAGCGCCTCAGCGTGGCTGGAGCTGGACGATGGAGCTGGCGAGCGTCCGGCAG
>NZ_ASSD01000566.1 GCF_000520715.1 Paenibacillus zanthoxyli JH29 | reverse complement strand
GTGCGGCTTCGCCTGCTCCGCTATCTCGCCAACGAGCCGAAGTCGCTATGGGAAATGCAATCCGACCTCGGCCAGTCGGGGGATATTCTGATGCATCATCTGATGATGCTGCGGGTGGCCGGACTTCTGCGCGTTCATCTGTGGGAGGAGCAGAACGAACGGTTCAGCATCCGTCTCGACGGGGCGTCGGAACTACAGATGTTCCTTGAATCGTATATTCGAGTATAATACTTTTACAATCATACAGAACTGGCTTGAATAGGGCTTTCTTGTTAAGCCCGGGAACCGTTTAAGCCGAACAAAGGAGTGAGAGACATGAAATATTTGACTCAACAGGTAATCTTCGACCTGGACGATACTTTGGTCCACTGCAACAAATATTTTGACCTCATTCTGGGGCAGTATTTCGAGATGATGATTAACTGGTTCGGGGATGAAGGGGTTACAACTGAAGAGCTTCGCCGCAAGCAGGTGGAGATTGACGTCGAGACGGTCAATATGAAAGGACTTGCAAGTGATAACTTTCCGAAGTCGCTGATCGCCACCTACCGCTATTTCTGCACAAAATATAACCGGCCAGCCGATCCTTTTCAGGAGGGACAGTTAATGAAGCTCGGTCTCAGCGTATACGACCAGGAGATCGAAGCCTATCCCGGCATGGTCGAAACACTCGACAACCTGAAGCATGACGGCCATCAATTGCACTTGTATACGGGAGGAGACCATTCGGTACAACGGCGCAAGATCGAGCAGATGAAGCTGGACCTCTACTTTGAAGACCGCATTTATATCCGTCAGCACAAAAATGTGGAATCGCTGGAAAAGATTTTGAGCAGCCGCCCCTTTAACCGGAAACGCACCTGGATGATTGGCAATTCACTTCGCACTGATGTCCTCCCGGCGATTACTGCGGGTGTCAAGAGCGTCTATCTGAAGCAGCAGAACGAATGGCTGTACAATATGATTGAGCTTCAGCACGAGATGCAGCAGTCGCTAATTACGATTTCTTCCATCCATGAAGTGGTGCCCGTCATCCGCGGAGCTGCTGCGCGCCGGAACACAAGCCACGGCTGATCGCCGCGTTAGGCTTAGCTGTTACAAATAGCATATAAAACCCTCCGCCGAAGTGATTATACTATTTTAGTAAATTTAAGTATTTGGCGGGAGGATATGCATGAAGAACAGCCAGAATAAGAAGAAGACAGGGAGCCATTATGCGCTGCCCATGGTGCTGGCAGGACTGGTCGTTGTCCTTGCGGTCGCGCTCGGACTCGTTCTAACCAGGGGACAAGCCGGAGAAGCTGCGGATTTGAGCAATCTGCCCAACTACACGGATGTGAAAGGGACAATCGTAGTTGACGGTCTCAAATACGAGAAACAGCCCCGGCTCGGAAATCCGAACGCCAAGGTCAAGGTGATTGAGTTTGCCGATTTTAAATGTCCCGCCTGCAAGCGGTGGACACAAACAAGTATGAAGCAGTTCATCAAGGATTATGTGGATACCGGCAAGGTCGAATACTACTTCATGAACTTTGCCTTTATCGACCGCGACTCCTACCTGGCCGCCAGCGCCGGGGAAGCGATCTATCATCAGAGCAATGAGAAGTTCTGGGAATATGTGACCAAGCTGTACGATCATCAGGGGGACGAGAGCAAGATTTGGGCAACCGAGAAGTTCATCCTGAAATTTGTGAAGGATAATATTGGCGGCATTGATTACGCCCGGTTCGAGAAAGATCTCAAGAACCAGACCTATATGCTGGACGTAAAAGAGGACTTCAAAATCGCCGGCTCCTACGGCGTTAACGGCACTCCCAAGTTTATGGTGAACGGTGCGCTTCTGAAGGATTCCTCGTATGACAGTTTGAAAGCCGCCATCGACAAGCAGTTGGCGAATAGCAGCAACTGACCGCAAGTACAAACGGCAGGCCGCGTATGAACACCATACGCGGCCTG
>NZ_ASSD01000565.1 GCF_000520715.1 Paenibacillus zanthoxyli JH29 | reverse complement strand
AGGGTAGACTTTCCCGCGCCATTAGGACCTAACAGCACCGTGATCTGCCCGGATGAAATGACCCAATCGATCTCATGAAGAATTTGCTTGGAACCATAGGCAAATGAAAGCTGACTTAATTTCAAAGAAAATGGAGCTTCACAGACTCTGCTGAACATAACCTCACTCCTTGGGAATCTGTCTATAAAAAAAGAAGAAGCGAACCTGAATAATCACCGCCGCTAGCGTAAATAAAACCATGTTCATCTGACGCAGGCAAACCAACAAAATCATGATGAATGCGATAACCCAACTACCCAAAAAGGTGATCCGATAATATCCCGACCGCTCAGGTGCCGCAAATTTGTATCCGGTCCATAAACAGAAGCTAACCATGGCAGCGGCAAGCAGGATGTTCCACAGCAGCGGAAAAATCATATCTTTAAAAGGATGCTTTAAGATTAACTCCCATACCATCTGGTGGATTACCGCAATCCCGCTTGAAAGTCCCCACAATAACAGCCATTTCGTACGCAGCATCTTGCGCCATGCGTAAACAGTAATTTTATATAAGGTTATTCCCTTTTCTTCAAGTCCAATGCTGCTTAACGTCCAAATATCATTGGTAATCCAGATTAGTAAAGCCGTGCTAATAGGCAATATCGTCCCCGGGCTATCATCCATGAAGAAATAACCGAACAGCTCAATGCTGACAAGGCAAACGACAAAAGGAAATAATCTGGCCAAGCTAATAAGAAATTGGAGCTCTTTTTTGAGGAGGGGATGGTGAGAAAGCCATCGTCCTCCCCGCAGATTAGAATTAGAGGATTGTGTTCTCAATACCCGGGACCAAGAAGCTGGCGCTATCCTATAAACAAGCCACAACATAAAGATACTCAACACAATCCAACAAGAGACACGTGTTATCGGATCTTGTGGCAGCAGAACGAAAGCAGCATTAACAACCAGCATAATCAAACCTGCAATTTGGCTGCGACTGCGCCTCGAAAGAAATGCATATCCAAGCAACTCGGCATAAA
>NZ_ASSD01000564.1 GCF_000520715.1 Paenibacillus zanthoxyli JH29 | reverse complement strand
CCGTCACGGCTACCGTATCGTAACGGGCAGGGGGATAGAACAGGCTGATGAACCGGCGTACGATCAGATCATACAACTTCCGCTCCTCCGCGCTGAGCTGATTCAACAGCACTGTCTGCTCCGTTGGGATAATCGCATGATGATCGCTTACCTTGCTATCGTCGACAATCCGCTTCGTAATGTTCAGCGGCTTACGCAGCATCGGCCGTGCCAAGGGTGCGTAAGGGCCCACCGCCACGCTGTCCAGACGCTCCTTCAGCGTCCCGGTCATATCCGCCGTCAGATACCGGCTATCCGTACGAGGATACGTGACCAGCTTATGCTGCTCATACAGCCGCTGAAGCACGCTCGACGTCTGCTTCGCCGAAAACCCGAATTTGCGGTTCGCATCCCGCTGCAGCTCCGTCAAATCATAAGCGAGCGGATGCGGCTCGCTCTTCTCGCTCTTTTGGACCTTGACCAGCGTACCGCTCCGTCCTTCGAGCCGTTTTGCGAGCGCGGCGCTCTTTTCCTTATCAAAAATCCGGCCGTCTCCGCCGCTCGCTCTCCACTGCGCCTGGAAATTTCCGAAGTCCGCCGTCAGCGTATCAAATTCCTGCGACCGGAAATTCATAATTTCCCGTTCCCGGTCCATGATCATGCCGAGCGTCGGCGTCTGTACGCGGCCTGCCGAGAGCGGTGCGCCGAACTTGGTGGTCAGCGCCCGCGTTACATTCAGGCCGACCATCCAGTCGGCCTCAGCGCGGCAGCGCGCCGACTCGTACAGCCGGTCGAACTCCCGGCCCGGCTTAAGCGACGCAAAGCCTTCCTTAATCGCTTTATCCGTCTGGGAGGAGATCCAAAGTCGCCGGAACGGCTTTTTCCACTGAGCCATGGTCATGATCCACCGCGCCAGCAGTTCTCCTTCCCGCGCCGCGTCGGTCGCGATAATAAGCTCGCCGACATCCTGGCGCTTCATCAAATGCTGAACCGCCTTGAACTGTCCGCCCGTCTCCCTCAGCACCTTCAGCTTCATCCGGTCCGGCAAAATCGGCAGATCCTCCAGCGCCCATGTCGCAAATTTATGATCATAATCCTCGGGCTCTGCCAGACCCACCAGATGGCCGAGCGCCCAGGTCACAATATACTCCGGTCCTTCCATATAGCTCTTCTGCTTCTCGCGACAGCCCATCACCCGCGCAATCTCGCGCGCTACTGACGGCTTCTCCGCTAATATCAATACTTTCATAGCTTGCTCCTTTCCGTCTTGAACTATTATAACAAAGAAAAACAGTATCAGATCCCAGAACTTCGCAACATATGTTAAATTCCTTCCTGCTTCAGACAAACCTCAAAATAGATCTTATCCTTCCACTGACCGCATATGTATCAGCTTCGCTTGCTTCAGTTGATACCATAATAACCAACACATTCGCTATCAACGGCTTCCTATAGCGAGGATGTCCAAACTTGCATTCAAGTCTCGATTGCACGCCGGGCACGTTCATTCGGATGTATTCGTGTATTTGAGAGCAAATACAAAAAACCACTGCTGAGGATCAGCAGTGGTTCATGTGCTTGGCAACGTCCTACTCTCCCAGGACCCTTC
>NZ_ASSD01000563.1 GCF_000520715.1 Paenibacillus zanthoxyli JH29 | reverse complement strand
CCTAGTTAGTGAAACGAGCAGTCGTAGTTTTTTTTCGTTCGGAGCCCGTCCTGCCTGACGCTTCCGCATTTTAGGTCGTCCGGGCGTTTGGATGGCAATCCTGTGCCCCCGCCGCTTCCCGGCTCATCTTCTCCGCCCGGTGATGGAGGAAGTAGTAGAGGATTAGCGCCAGAGCTATAATCATTCCGGCGTTGAAATACATCGCATTGTAAGCCGTATGAGCCGCGACAAAGCCCAGAACATAAGAGCCGAGGCCGAACCCGAGATCGAACAGAACGTAAAAGGTGCTGGTGGCAAGCGCCCGGCGGTGGCTGGGGGCCGCTTGGATGGCTAATGTCTGAAAGCTTGGGAGTATGGCGCCGTAGCCGAGCCCGATCATGCCCGCCGTGGCCAGAAACTCCGGAGCGGAAGACACCTGGCTGAGCCAGAGCATGCCCGCCATGAACAACAGGATGCCCGGGTAGACGAGAACGTGAGCTCCTCTGCGGTCAAACAGCCGGCCGGTAAAGGGCCGGGAGATCAGTACAAGGGCCGCGAATACGATGAAGAAGTAACTGGCGACGTTCCCGAGCCCGATTGATTTGGCATAGACGGAGATGAAGGTCGATAGCGAACTGTAAGCGAAGGCCAGAACGAACCCGGACAGGGACACCGGCAGAGCCTTGAACTCGAAATAACGCTTGATATCCCAGCTGCCAAGCGCCTGCGCCTGGGTCTTGTGGGAAGGAACGGGTGTCAGAATGCCGAAGATGCAGGCGAGCAGGGCGAAGACGCTGACGGTGATGAACAGCATCCGGAAGCCGACGTGATCGGTGACCGTAAGGCCGATGAACGGGCCTATAACCATCGCAAGGCTCATGAACAGGGTGAAATAGCCGATTCCCTCGCCCTTCCGGCGCTCCGGTATGACGTCAAGTACGATGGCCGAGGTAGCCGTGGCAGCAACGCCGTAAGCGAATCCGTGAATACAGCGCAGCAGCAGAAGGGCGGCATAGCCTTGAATGAACAGATACAGCACGGAGCAGGCGGCAAACAGCAGAAGCGAGCCAACCATAAGCGCTTTGCGGTTAACCTCGTCAAGCCATCTTCCTGTAAGCGGCCGAATGATAACCGCGGCAATGACGAATAGGGTTGTGACCAATCCGATATTTTGCTTGTTCCCGTGTAGATCTTCCAGAACGAACGCGGGCAGCGTCACCATTAGAATATAAAAGGTCATGAAAATGAAAAAACTGCTAAAGCAGATAGTCAAAAAATGACGGTTCCATAAACGTTCCTCATTCTCCAAATCCGATCTCTTCTTTCTATAAGAATTGTAGTAACAATACTCTCTGTATCAATTATGTCAGCAGCGTCAGTGGACTGGCAAGCAAAAAAGTAGTTGACCTTGACACTGGTGTCAGGGTCTATAATGAACTTAAACATTCTCATAATCCGGAGAGAAATGCTATGAAAATAGGCGAGCTTGCCAAACGGACGGGCGTTAGCGTCCGGTCGCTTCGATATTACGAGTCACAAGGTTTGATTTCGCCGGTCCGTCTGGCCAACGGCTACCGCGAATATTCTCCGCTTGCCGCGGAGACGGTGAAGACGATCAAGCTGTACTTAAACTTAGGACTGACGACAGAGGAAATCGCGGGTTTTTTACACTGTGTGTTGAAGAACAAGGAGGCTTTTTGCGCCGAGGTGATGCCGCTGTATGAATCCAAGCTGGAGGAGATTGAACGTCAGCTGCATCAGTTGACTCAGATCAAGCTTAATTTGGAGGAAAGAATGGCTTCCATCCGCCGGGAGCGGGAAGGGTCCGGCGCTAAAGCTCAAACTAAAGCAGGAGAGGAATGATTCTAATGGCGATTAAACATGCGGAAACACCTGAGGGTCTGAGGGAAGAGGTAGCGGGGGGCGGTCTGGTGCTTGTCGATTACGGAGCGGCATGGTGCCCGCCTTGCAGGAATCTGCTGCCGATATTGGATGAACTGGAACGGGATTACGGAGACGCGGTATCCGTTGTGAAGGTTGACTGCGACGAGCTGCCCGAGCTGGCTGAGGAAGCCGGCGTCATGAGTATGCCGACTGTAATCGTCTATAAGGGCGGACAGCCGGTAGAGAAGCTGGTCGGCCTAAGCCCGAAATCGGTATATACGGGCGTTCTGAGCAGACATCTATCATAATTAAGCGAAGCGAAGGCTCGCGGACTAATGGCCGGTTGGTCATCCGCGAGTTTTTTTCATTAGCCCTCATGATTCAACCCCGCGATTACACTATGGGGCATCCGACACGTCTACAACCGTGTTCCGGCGAACCGCATCCTCCAGCTCGGCTTGAAGACCTTCCATAAAGGTATTCCACGTTGCACGGCTCGCGTCCAGCTCCTTGCGGCCGATGTCTTCCATGGTATCCAGCCATACCCGCTTATCGGTGATGTCTCCAAGCTCCGACTGAATCTCTTTGTAAATCGCTTCATTCGCGTGAAACTTCTGGTCCAGCGCAAAGGCTGCCGCGTTTGCGGTATAACGGATACGCTTGGCCGATATCCGCAGCTTATGAAGTTCATCCAGAGCCTTCCGGGAACCGGGGGGTTCTTGCTTGAACATTTCCTTGCACCGCTGCTTTTGCTGCTCGAAAGCGACCTCAAGCTCGCGCATCGTAATATTGACGTTGATATCAGCAACAAGAGTTGGCAGCCGTACCTTCATAAATTCATCCCATTTGCTCTGCAGCACCCCATTCATCAGCGCAGGCAGCGTATCCGCCAGCTTCGCGCGCTGCTGTCTCCGCCTTGCTTTCTGATGCCGGATCACCGCCCTCAGCAGCTGGGCGGCCTTCTTGTCGCCGCCCAGCTTGGCCGATTTGCGTCTTTCCTTGAAGGACTGAATGAGCACATCGGCGTCTCTTACCTTGCCCAGCCGCTTCTGGGCCTGCTTGAACATGGCGTAAAGGCCGGAGGAATGTCCGGGGTCCAGTACCGACAGAAGCGTCAGCAGCTTGCGGCTGCTTACCCTCGCCTGATGAACGGCCTCATCGTCAAAGTCCTTTAGCGCCTCTGTTCCGTAATCCATAAAGCTTGTGTACAGCTTCGTCATTGCCTGCTCCCATTGCTGCGCTCCGCTTGTTTCGGAACTATGGGCCGCTATATCTGTTGTCATTCGTCATCACTCCCAAATTAGGATCGCCTCAGGGACCGTTCTGTGGAAATTGAATCCAAGCAGTAATGATAGCGCAACCATTTATATATTTAGAGCGTCTTAAATTTTGAATAGCTATAGTGTCGCAGTCCCCCACCTCCAAGCCAACAGTGAAGGTGGGGGTTAGGCACTTCGGCTTAACAAACATATGTTCTTGTGTTATGCTGGATCC
>NZ_ASSD01000562.1 GCF_000520715.1 Paenibacillus zanthoxyli JH29 | reverse complement strand
CGCAAAACTGCGGCGGGCCTTGACCCGCTCCAGCAGACTCCCGTCCGTCAGCCGGTTCAGGCTCTGCAGAAACCCGTCGGCATGATATGTAACCCCAGCTTCCTTAAATGTAATCCGAATTTCCGTCTCCCCGTATCCCGTTAGTGTGATCGGAATTTCATGCAGCGCTTGCAGCTTCCGGTCCAGTCCCGCACGCACCTTCGCGATATCCATTCCGCCGACATTCCAGCCTGCAAGCATTGTCCCCTTCGGAACGCTGCGCTGGTCTGCATATAAATACAGCCCCCCGTATACTAGCGAAGCCGCTAAAATCAGTCCGATTAGCGCAATCAGGGCGCCATGTGTTTTTCTCATCGCAATGTCGTCTCCTCTGATACCGAAAATTTGCGCCGGGAGGCGCCGGTTCTACTGCATAGGTCTTTAGAAATAGGGTCCGCCATGCCGATATAGTTATAGGGACGCGGGCCCAGGCTGGATCATTCAAATATATGCAGGGTCCCAGCAAAACTTTCGGGTACTCAAGCAGTTACGGATTTGTTACAATAGATACGTCTGTGGCCATATCGCAGTTAATGAAAGCTTTACAGTGAATGCCGAAGAGCGTGGAACGGATAAGTCAGAATCGGGAAGTGATAAAGATGATCGAAATGCAGGATATCTGGAAGACATATCCAAATGGCACCCATGCACTTCAAGGAGTGTCGGTCAAAATCGACCGCAACGAATTCGTATATATCGTCGGCCCGTCGGGCGCGGGCAAATCGACATTCATGAAATTGATTTATAGAGAAGAAGCACCGACCAAGGGGCAGATTTCCGTGGGGGGGTTCAATATCGGCAAGCTGAAGCCGCGCAAAATCCCCTACGTGCGCCGCAATATCGGCGTAGTATTCCAGGATTTTAGGCTGCTTCCGAAGCTGACGGCTTTTGAAAATGTCGCGTTTGCGATGGAGGTTATCGAAGCGCCGAAAAAGCAGATCAAGAAACGGGTGAACGAAGTGCTCGATCTGGTGGGCCTGCGTTCCAAAGCGAATCGCGAGCCTTCCCAGCTCTCCGGCGGGGAACAGCAGCGGATCGCCATCGCCCGGGCAATCGTCAACAATCCTTCGGTCATTGTGGCAGACGAGCCTACAGGCAATTTGGACCCGGAGACGTCATGGGGCATTATGCAGCTGCTGGATGAAATTAATTTTCGCGGCACAACGATAGTTATGGCCACCCATAACCGGGATATCGTGAACAAAATGCGCAAACGCGTTCTGGCCATCGAGCATGGACTGCTCGTCAGAGACCAGCTGAGAGGAGAATACGGATATGAGTTTTAAAACCTTCTTGCGGCATGTGCGGGAAGGCTTCAAGAACGTATTCCGCAATGGCTGGATGTCGGTGGCCTCCATCACATCCATTGTCGTCTCCTTGCTCGTGCTGGGCGTCTTTATTTTATTGGTATTAAATGTGAACTCGCTGGCGGACAAGGCGGACAGTCAAGTGCAGATCACCGTTCATTTGACGCTGGAGACGAATCAAGCGCTGCGTGAGACGCTCCAGAATGAGATCGGCAGCATGCCCGAGGTCAGCAAAATCGAGTTCGTTCCCAAAGATCAGGGGCTGGAAGAGCTGCGCAAGGATTTGGGGCCGGATGCCGACAACATACTGGAAGGGTTTGACAAGGATAATAACCCGCTCAATGACGCTTTCCGGGTGGAAGTGGTGAAGGCGACGACCGTGCCGTTTGTGGCGGATAAGATCAAGGCGCTGAACGATACCCACCCCGAGAAACCGATCTACAAGGTGAAATATGGGGAGGGCGCCGTGGAGACTCTCTTCAAAATCACGCGCACGATCCGCAACGTCGGGTTTGTTTTTGTCGCAGGGCTCGGTGTCATGTCGATGTTCCTGATTTCCAATACGATCCGGGTAACCATACTGGCCCGCCGCAAGGAGATCGGAATTATGAAGCTGGTGGGGGCGACGAATGCCTTTATCCGCTGGCCGTTTTTTATCGAAGGCGCGCTGATTGGGCTGCTGGGCTCACTTATTACCGTTGGGGTATTATATGCCGGGTATTCCGGTCTGAATACATCCATGAAGGGTGATCCGCTGATGGGGTGGAGACTACTGCCCTTTACCGATATCTGGATGCAGCTGAGCGGTCTATTGGTCGGACTTGGGGTGCTGATTGGTATTTGGGGAAGCACCGTGTCCATCCGCAAGTTTTTGAAGATCTGAATTATGAAGACAAAGGACGGGGAACGTGAGTTGAGAAAAATAGCCGCCAGTTTAGCCGTATTGCTGCTGTCTGCCGTAATGTTCCAGCCCTCTGAAGGATATGCCAAGAAACCAACCGTCGCCGAAATCGACAAGCAGCTGAAGCAGCTGAAGCAGGATGTGAAGAACGCGAAATCGCAGCAGGAAAAAGCGGCTGCCCAAGGGCAACAGGCTCAGCACTACAAAAATAAAACGAACCAGAATCTGCAATATGTGCTCGGGCAGATTCAATTGGTGAAGGGCGAAATGAAGCAGATATCCGCCAAAATCGATAACACCGAGCAGTCGCTGAAGACAACGGCTTCCGAACTGGACGCTGCGCAGGAGCGGGTGGATTCGCGGCAGAAGCTGATTGAATCCCGTGTGCGTCTCATGTATACGGATGGAGCGGTGTCTTACCTCGACGTGCTGCTCTCTTCCAAGAGCTTCTCGGATTTCCTTGAGCGCGCGGATTCGCTTAAGCTAATCGTGGACCAGGACCAGGATTTGCTGGACCAGCATAAGCGGGACGAGGCGACCGTTACCCAAAAGAAGAAAGAGCTTGAAGGGCAGTACGCCCAGGCCAAGCAGCTGTACACTGATCTGGAATCACAGCGGGGCGTATTAAAGGAGAAGGAAGCCGAGAAGCAGGAGCTGATCGCTTATTACGGCAAGGCCATCGAAGATGCGGAGGATATCAGCCAGGAGCAGAACACCAAGTTGGTACAGTTAGCAAGCCAGCGGGCGGCGCTCGAAGACCAGAAGGACAAGCTGAGGGCTGAAGAGGCAGCGAGAAGAGCGGCGGCGGCCAAGGCGGCGGCAGCGAAAAGGGCGGCCGAGGAAGCGGCGAGAAGAGCAGCGGCGGCAGCGGCCAGCAGCTCCGGGGATTCGGACGCGGAGCATGGCGGCGATGACTCAAGCAGCACCTACGCCAGCGGCAGCGGACCGCTGCTGCTGCCCGTGGGCA
>NZ_ASSD01000561.1 GCF_000520715.1 Paenibacillus zanthoxyli JH29 | reverse complement strand
ACTTCAAGTGTTAGCTAAGTGGGGGAGTGTTCAATCCCTTGTATAGAAAAAATGACATCCCAACTGTCGTCAGTTTGAATGTCATTTTTAGTTAATGATGATCTTCTTACCTCAAAATGGAACCCGTTATGTCTGCCCGGATGGCCTCTGGACTCTGTTTTTGCAGGATTGACACGCTTAAAGTTTCGCTGCATGCTCCGCAACCCATTTTTTCGCTTCGAGCAGACTCACTTCCGCCCGCCCGATCGCCGCCTGCACCTGCACCGTTGCCGTACCGCCGTACACATTGCGCGCATTGACAACCGCTTCCGGCTGAAGCACGGCGTAAATATTCTCGTCGAACAGCGGCGAGAACTGCTTGAACTCGTCCATTGTCAGATCGAGCAGGAATTTGCCTTCATTGATGCAGTACAGCACCGTTTTTCCGATAACCTCATGTGCCTGACGGAATGGCAGTCCTTTGCCAACCAGGAAATCCGCAATATCCGTCGCGTTGGAGAAATCGGTGTTCACCGCTTCCCGCATCCGTCCCTTGTTGACCTTCATCGTCGCAATCATCGGCGCGAACAATTGCAGGGCGCCTGTCAGCGTCGCAACCGTGTCGAACATGCCTTCCTTGTCTTCTTGCATGTCCTTGTTGTAAGCGAGCGGCAGAGATTTCAGCACCGTCAGCAGGCCGATCAGGTTGCCATAGACACGGCCCGTCTTACCGCGTACAAGCTCCGGCACGTCCGGATTCTTCTTCTGCGGCATAATGCTGCTGCCTGTACAGAAAGCGTCATCCAGTTCCACGAAGCTGAACTCCGTGCTGCTCCACAGCACCAGCTCTTCGCTCAGGCGCGACAGATGCGTCATGATCAGCGAGGCGTTCGCCAGGAACTCAACGATAAAATCGCGGTCGCTGACCGCATCCAGACTGTTCTCATAGACGCCGTCAAATCCGAGCTGCTCCGCCACAAAATGCCGGTCGATCGGGAAGGTAGTCCCCGCCAGCGCTCCGGCTCCGAGCGGCAGAACGTTGATGCGCTTGTAGCTGTCCGTCAGCCGCTCGGCGTCCCGGCGGAACATCGAGACATAGGCAAGCAGATGATGCGCGAACAGAATCGGCTGCGCCCGCTGCAAATGCGTATAGCCAGGTAAAATTGTCTCCACGTTGTCCTTGGCCTGCTCAATCAGCGCCTCTTGAAGCCCATGCAGCAGGTCGGTCAGCTCCACGACCCGATTGCGCAAATACAAATGCATATCCGTCGCCACCTGGTCATTGCGGCTGCGTCCCGTGTGCAGCTTGCCGCCGACCGGTCCGATCTCCTGAATCAAATGCTTCTCGATATTCATATGAATATCTTCGTCCGAGACAGAAAATTCAACCTCTCCGGCGTGAAGCTTTTCCAGCACCTTTTGAAGACCTTCCTTAATTGTCTCTACATCCTCCTGCGGCAGAATCCCGCATTTGCCCAGCATCGTTACATGCGCCAGACTGCCCTGCACATCTTCTTCCGCCAACGCTTTATCGAAGCCAATAGAGGCTGTGTATTCCTCCACAAGCTTGTTCGTCCCTTTAGTGAAACGTCCACCCCACAGCTTGCTCACTGCTCGATTCCCCCTTTTCAAAATAGATCTATTCCGTGCGCTTTCATGGAAAAACCCGGGCTTGTGAGGATATACTGCCGCTCCCCAGTCCCGGGTATACCTTATTGCTCAGGTTGCCTTATTTCGCCGATTCTGCCACTCCGGTGGAAACCTTCAGACGCAGCGCGTTCAGGCGGATGAAGCCCGTAGCGTCGCCCTGATCGTAGGCCTGTGTCGGGTCGGCCTCCATCGTCGCGATATTCGGATTGTACAGGCTGACCGGACTCTTAACGCCAGCGGCGATAATGTTACCTTTATACAGCTTGAGGCGTACGGTTCCGGTTACGTTCTGCTGGCTCTCAGTCACAAGCGCCTGAATCGCCTTGCGCTCCGGAGCGAACCAAAAGCCGTTGTACACAAGCGTGCTGTAACGGGTAATCAGGCTGTCGCGAACGTTCATCACTTCACGGTCCATCGTGATGGATTCCATTTTGCGGTGGGCAGTGAACAGGATGGTGCCGCCAGGAGTCTCGTATACCCCGCGGCTCTTCATGCCGACGAAGCGGTTCTCCACCATGTCCACGCGGCCGATGCCGTGCTTGCCACCCAGCTCGTTCAGCTTCTCCATCACCTGCAGAGGCGCAAGCGGCTCGCCGTTCAGCGCGACGCAGTCGCCTTTCAGGAATTCCAGTTCGATATACTCCGGCTGATCCGGAGCGTCTTCCGGCGCGTTCGTCAGCAGGAACATCTCCTTGTTCTCCGGCGCGCTGGCGTCGAACCACGGATCTTCCAGGACGCCGCTCTCGTAGCTGATGTGCAGCAGATTGCGGTCCATGGAATACGGCTTCGCCGCCGATGCCTGAACCGGGATGCCGTTCGCTTCCGCGTAGGCGATCATTTCCGCGCGGCCAGGGAACTGGTTACGGAACTCTTCAAGCCGCCAAGGCGCGATCACCTTGATATTCGGAGCAAGGCCAGCCGCGCCAAGCTCAAAGCGCACCTGGTCGTTACCTTTGCCGGTAGCGCCGTGAGAAATCGCCGTCGCGCCTTCCGCTATGGCGATGTCGACCATACGCTTGGCGATCAGCGGGCGGGCGATACTGGTGCCGAGCAGATACTGCCCTTCATACAGCGCTCCGGCCTGGAACATCGGGTAGATGAAATCCTTGGCGAATTCCTCGCGCAGGTCGTCGATATAGACTTTCGACGCGCCTGTGGCGAGCGCTTTTTCCTCCAGACCGTCAAGCTCTTCCTTCTGGCCGATATCGGCCGTAAAAGCGATAATTTCCGCGTCATACGTTTCTTTCAGCCATTTCAGAATGACCGAGGTATCCAGGCCGCCGGAATAGGCGAGCACGATTTTTTCTTTTGCCATTAAAAAACTCTTCCTTTCTGCTTAAGGGATTTCTCGCTGCAAATCATCGCTAAGCCGGACAGATCAGCCCATCAGGGCGGCCATCAGCGCCTTTTGCGCATGCAGCCGGTTCTCCGCCTCATCGAAAATGAAGGAGTTCGGTCCGTCGATAATTCCAGCGGTCACTTCCTCGCCCCGGTGGGCAGGCAGGCAGTGCAGGAACATATAGTCGCTCTTCGCGCCTTTGATGAGCTCCTCGTTCACCTGATAATCCTTGAACGCGGCTTCCCGCTTGAGCTGCTCTTCTTCAAAGCCCATGCTCGCCCATACGTCCGTATAGATGACATCGGCATCCTTCACCGCTTCCTCCGGATTGCGCGTAATCACGATCTCGGAGCCGGTCTCTTCGGCGATTTCCCGCGCCTTGGCCACAACGGCTGCATCCGGCTCGTAGCCTTCCGGTCCCGCAATAGAGACATGGACGCCAAGCTTCGCCCCGCCCAGCAGCAGGGAATGCGCCATATTATTGCCGTCGCCGATGTAGGCAAGCTTCAGGCCTTTCAGCCGTCCCTTATGTTCGTACACGGTTTGGTAGTCGGCCAGCACCTGGCACGGATGCGCCAGATCGCTCAGGCCGTTAATGACGGGCACCGAAGCATAGCGGGCCAGTTCCTCGACCTTGTCATGCCCGAATGTGCGGATCATGATGCCGTCCAGATAACGCGACATGACCTGCGCCGTATCGCCCACCGTCTCGCCGCGTCCAAGCTGAATGTCGTTCTTGCTCAGGAACAGAGCATGTCCGCCAAGCTGATACATGCCGACCTCGAAGGATACGCGCGTGCGCGTGGATGATTTTTCAAAAATAAGACCGATCGTCTTGCCCAGCAGCGGCTGATACACTTCGCCGTTCTTCTGCTTGCGCTTCAGCTCGATCGCCAGATCGATCAGATACTGGATTTCTTCCGTGCTGTAGTCGTCCAGCTCCAGAAAATCCCGGCCTTTGAGCACGATGCCCTGCGTATTGTCCGTGATGCCCTGACCCATGAATCCGTTCCTCCTTGTTATTCACAATGTGGCCCTGCCAAACAACCCTGCAAAAAGGGAAGCTTGCACTAAAGCCTATCTATGCTGCGGGAACTTGCCCGCTAATTTATTGTTTGAAGCGTCCGCTTTGGATTCACTTAGCCTGATGCTCGTTAGCATAAGTATGAATGAGATCTGAAAGGATGTCCACCGCCTGGCGAATTTCTTCCTTGCTCACGTACAGGTTCGGCAGCAGACGGATGACATGGGTTCCGGCTGTGACGAACAGCAGACCCTTCGATTGGCCGGCCAGCACGATCTCGCCAACGGGAGATTGGCACTCGATGCCGATCAATAGACCTTTGCCGCGAACGTCCACTACGAATGGACAATCGGCCAGCTTCTCTTTCAGCAGCCCGGTCAAATATTCGCCGGACTCCGCCGCGCGCTGCGGAAGATTGTCCTCCAGCATCGTCTCAATTGTAGCCGCTATAACCGCCGTCGCTAGCGGCGTGCCGCCGAACGTCGAGGCATGGCTGCCCGGAGTGAACGCCTCGCGCAGATAGCCCTTCGCCAGCATAACCCCTGCCGGGAAGCCGCTAGCGATGCCCTTGGCCACCGTGAAAATATCCGGCTCAATGCCGTAGTGCTGATGCGCGAACAGCTTGCCCGTGCGGCCCATTCCAGTCTGTACTTCGTCCACGATCAGCAGCAGGCCGTGCTGCTTGCACAGCGCCACGACGCTGTTCAAGAACTCCGGCTGCACCTCAAGCACGCCGCCTTCGGCCAGCACCATCTCCAGCATGATCGCGGCTGTGTTCTCTCCGATGGCCGCTTCGAGCGCCGGAAGATCATGGAGAGGCACCGTGACAAAGCCCTGCGGCAGCGGCAGATAGCCGTCTTTTACCTTCTGCTGTCCCGTTGCCGTCAGCGTCGCCAGCGTGCGTCCGTGGAAAGACTGCTCGAATGTAATGATCTCGTAGCGACCCGTGCCTTTCACCTTCTGGTGATAGCGGCGCGCCAGCTTGATCGCAGCTTCATTCGATTCCGCTCCGCTGTTGCAGAAGAACACCTGATCCGCGCAGCTATTGGCGGTCAGCAGTTCGGCGACCTTGTCCTGCCCAGGGATGTGGAACAGGTTGGATACATGCCACAGCGTATCGATCTGGGCTTTCAATTTCTCGCTAACCTTCTCCGGAGCGTGTCCAAGGCTGGTCACCGCCAGACCGCTGGTGAAATCGAGATATTTATTGCCTTTGTCATCCCATACCCAGCTTCCTTTGCCCTTAACCAGACTAATATCGTATCTCGCATAGGAAGGAAAAACATGTTCCAGCTTGCCGGAAGCCGCCGGCTGACCCGCCGTGCTGATTCCCGCTCCCGTGTCCGCGACCTGTACTTCCTTCAAAGAATGATTTTCCGCCTGCGTAAGCTTGCTCATTTCCATTCACTCTCCCCCGCCCATACCGCCTGACGCGGCTTCCGGCATTATTTGTTTGCTACAAGTCCGGCAGACTCCGGCGTTCCGAATATACCGCCCTTTGCCATTTGCCTGATTTTCCGCTATTCCTCTTACTCGCGCACGATCCGCGTCCCGATGGTTTCACCGGACAGCACCCGGCTCAGCACTCCCGGCTCCTTGCCGTCGACAATGACGACCTCGGACACGCTGCCTTGGATACAGTCCACCGCCGCCCGGACCTTGGGGATCATCCCCCCGTAAATCTCGCCGCTGTCGATCATGTTGTCAATCTCGGCAACCGTCACTATCGGCAGAACCTTCTTGCTTCCATCTTCCACAGTCGTCAAAATCCCCGGAACATCGGTCACCACAATCATTTGCGGCGACTTCATGTAGGAAGCGACCGCTCCAGCAGCCGTATCGGCGTTGATATTGTACCGCTGCCCAGCATTATCCACGCCAAGCGGCGCAATAATAGGCATATATCCGAGCGCCAGAATACCCGCTATTATTTCCGCCTTCACCTCGGTCACATGGCCTACAAGCCCTACCTCGTCGCTGTTCGCCACGGGAGCGGCGGTAATCAGGTTGCCATCTACACCGGACAAGCCGATCGCCCTGCCGCCGCTCCCCTGAATTCGCCTTACAATCGCCTTGTTGATGCTGCCCGACAGCGTCATCTCCACAACGTCGAGCACTTCCTCGGTCGTTACCCGCAGGCCGTTCACAAAGCTGCTCTCGATGCCGAGACGAGCCAGATTGCCCGATATCGCCGGTCCGCCGCCGTGAACGATAATCGGCTGTACACCATCCTCCTGCAGATGCCGGAGTTCGTCAAAAAAAGAATCCGGAAGCGCGGTCAGCGTGCTGCCGCCGCACTTCATCACGAACATTCTCTCATTGCCCGCGCTATTAGGTTCATATGCATCGCTCATGAGTTCCGTTATCCTTCCTTATAAAAGGCTGTATTATGCCGCCATCTGTATATACCTTACAGCAATTGTGGCCGAGGCCCGTCTCTTACGTCCGGTATGCGGCATTAATCCGCACATAATCATACGTCAGATCACAGCCCCATGCGGTGGCTTTGCCCTCTCCGTCAGCCAAATTCACGGTAATAAGTGTAGTATCCCCCTGCAAATAGGCCAAGGCTTCCGCTTCGTCAAAAGCCACCGGCTTCGACTGGCGCAGCACTTCGATCGTACCGAGCGATATATCCACCTTGTCAACCGATACCGGAACGCCCGCTCGGCCGACTGCGGCAATAATCCGTCCCCAGTTCGCATCCGCGCCGAATATGGCGGATTTAACAAGGCTGGAGCCTACGACAGTCTTCGCAATCGCACGCGCCGCCGCTTCGTCGCCCGCACCGCTAACCTGTACCTCAACCAAATGGGTTGCGCCTTCTCCGTCTCTGGCAATCGCCATAGCAAGATGGCGGCATACATGCGTAAACGCCGCTTCAAAAGCCTCCCAATCCGGATGCAGCTTATTCAGCTCCTCGTTTCCAGTCAGACCGCTGGCCATCGCAACCAGCATATCGTTCGTGCTTGTATCCCCGTCCACGGTAATCATATTGAAGGTCGTATCCGTCGCCTTGCGCAGCAGCGTCTGAAGCTCCTCCTGGCCAACAGCGGCATCCGTCGTCATAAAGCCGAGCATGGTGGCCATATTCGGATGAATCATGCCGGAACCCTTTGCCGCGCCGGCGATCAAAACTTCCGTATCCCCGATATATACCTTCACGCAGCATTCCTTTTTCACCAAATCGGTAGTCAAAATAGCCTGGCAGAACTCCTCCGCTCCG
>NZ_ASSD01000560.1 GCF_000520715.1 Paenibacillus zanthoxyli JH29 | reverse complement strand
GCCCGCCGCTGGACAGCGTCGCGGATAGTATAAAGTGGCTTGAAACAAACTATAAATAAGGAGGCAATATTCATGTCTAAAACACTTAAAATTGCAATTATCGGCTGCGGGGGCATCGCAAACGGCAAGCACCTGCCAAGTCTCTCGCGTCAGAAGAACGCCGAATTGGTCGCTTTCTGCGATACTATCGAAGAACGGGCGCAGGAAGCCGCAGAAAAATATGGCGCGGAAGGCGCCAAGGTATATACGGACTACCAGAAGCTGCTGGAAGACGGCGGGATCGACGTAGTGCATGTATGTACGCCAAACGACAGCCACTCGGCCATTACGGTTGCGGCGCTCGAAGCTGACTGCCACGTCATGTGCGAGAAGCCGATGGCGAAGACGACGGCTCAGGCGCAGGAAATGCTGGAAGCTGCCCGCCGGACCGGCAAGAAGCTGTCCATCGCCTATCAGAATCGTTTCCGCAATGACAGCCAGTATTTGAAGGAAATGTGCGAGAACGGAGAGCTGGGCGAGATTTACTATGCCAAAGCGATCGCGCTGCGCCGCCGCGCGGTGCCGACTTGGGGCGTATTCCTGGATGAAGAGAAGCAGGGCGGAGGTCCGCTGATCGACATCGGTACGCATGCGCTCGATTTAACGCTGTGGATGATGGACAATTACAAACCGCGCAGTGTAACCGGCTCGGTGTTCCATAAGCTCGGACAACGGGAGAACGCAGCCAATGCATTCGGACCTTGGGACCCGGAGCAATTCAAGGTCGAGGATTCCGCATTCGGCTTCATCACGATGGAGAACGGCGCGACGATTGCGCTCGAATCGAGCTGGGCGCTGAACGTCGCCGAGTACGGTGAAGCCAAGACGCTGCTGTGCGGAACGGAAGCCGGGGCCGACATGACTAGCGGACTCCGTATCAACGGTGAGAAGTCCGGCCGTCTGTATGAGACGAATATCGAGCTTACTCCGGGCGGAGTCGCCTTCTATTCGGGAGATGAAGAGAGCGAGGCGGACCGCG
>NZ_ASSD01000559.1 GCF_000520715.1 Paenibacillus zanthoxyli JH29 | reverse complement strand
CAAATGCACCGCTATGCGAAGCAGCGGTGCGCCAGGGCCCGGCGGCGGCTGCTGGCCGGATGCCGGGCGGCGCTGCGGCGTAAAGCGTGTCCCGCCAATCCGCGTAAGCGGAAGGGACGACAAGCGGCTATCCGCACTAGCCCCGCTTAGCAAGTTCAAACCAAACTCCGTTACGCCGAGCTTGCGGGTGGCCGGAGGGCGGGCCCTCCGGGGTCCCCCTTGGCAAGGGGGATTTAGGGGGATGGACCCACGATTTAGGGGGATGGCCATCTTAGCAGCCGCACCCTTCCTTCTCCGCCCCGCCAAAATCAACCTGAGTCGGATAATCGTTATCGAAACAGGACAGGCACAGCCCGCCTTTGTATTCTCTGCCGCTCAGACCGCCGATGGACTGGATCAGTCCTTCCGGCGACAGGAACGCCAGTGAATCCGCGTTGATCTCGCGGCGGATTTCTTCGATGGACTGATGCGAAGCAATCAGCTCGCGGCGGTCCGGCGTGTCAATGCCATAGAAGCACGGGTTCTTGAAAGGCGGCGACGTGATGCGCACATGCACCTCGGTCGCGCCCGCTTCGCGCAGCAGATTAACGATCCGGCGCGAAGTCGTGCCCCGCACGATGGAGTCGTCGATCATGACGACGCGCTGGCCTTCCACGACGCGGCGGACGGCGCTGAGCTTCATTTTGACGCCCTGCTCGCGCAGCTCCTGGCTCGGCTGGATGAACGTCCGGCCGGTGTACTTGTTCTTGATCAGCCCAAGCTCGTATGGGATGCCGGTCTGCTCCGCATAGCCGATCGCGGCGGAGATACTGGAATCCGGTACGCCGGTTACGATGTCGGCGTCGACAAAGCCTTCAAGCGCGAGCCGGCTGCCCATCCGCTTGCGGGCGGCGTGCAGGTTGGCCCCGTTCATGTCGCTGTCCGGCCGGGCGAAATAAATATACTCCATGGCGCACAGCGCTTTGCGCTGCGGCTCGGCGAACCGGTCCTCGGTCAAGCCGTCCTTGTCCAGAATCAGCAGCTCGCCCGGCGTAATGTCGCGGACAAGCTCCGCGCCGATTGTCTCCAGCGCGCATGATTCCGAAGCGAAGATATACGCTTCCCCAACGCGCCCCATCACGAGCGGACGGAGGCCGTTCGGGTCGGAAGCGACCAGCAGCTTGTCGTTGGTCATCAGCAGGAAAGCA
>NZ_ASSD01000558.1 GCF_000520715.1 Paenibacillus zanthoxyli JH29 | reverse complement strand
CCGCCAGTACGGCGTACAGGCTTATGCGCTCACTTGCGATTTGTCTAAAGCGAATGCCCCGCGTCAACTGGCCGAACAAATTTCCGAACTGGGCTTGTCCGTGGATATTCTCATCAACAACGCAGGCGTTGGCACCTATGGCCGTTTCGAAGAAATAGACCCGGAGCGCGAGCAGGAAGAGATTATGCTGAACACGGCTGCGTTAGTCGATCTTACGCATCGGTTGCTGCCCGATATGCTGAGGCGAAAGGACGGAGTCATCGTTAACGTGGCTTCGATGGCCGCGTTTATGCCTTGTGCTTATTCTACAGTTTACGGGGCGACCAAAGCATTTGTATTGTCCTTCTCTGAGGCGCTATGGGCGGAAACGCGCTGGCGAGGCGTTCGCGTGCTCGCACTGTGCCCAGGTGCAACCGAGACGGGGTTTTTCGATGCGGTCGGCAGTGAGGAAATGGGGGCGGGCCAAAAACTCTCGACCCCGGAGAAGGTTGTACAGGCCGGATTTCGCGGGATTGATCAGGGACGCAGCTATATCATCGATGGCCGTAACAATTACCTTATGGGTCAAATGATTCGATTTTTGAGCAGGCGCAGGGTAGCCTTGTTCATGGAACGCATGTCAAGGCCAAAAAGTCACTGATAGCGGGATCCGGTTCTTTTGAGGATCTACAGTAAAACGAATTTAGCGGTAATATTGTTTGCATGGTGTGACTTTGATGTATCTGTACAGTAAGGTGCGAATCAGCCAGAGTATGACATTGTCATAGTGCAGGGTAACAGAATGCTCAAAGTGTCGGATAAAGGAAAAGCCCCTTGCGCTATTGGTTCAGCGGAAGGGGTTAAGCTTAAAAAATGCTTTTCGGTCTCCTCGTTGAAGGCGAGCTCGACGCTGCCGATGTGCTTCCTGTCGTCCAGCGTGATCCTCTTCACGATCAGGTGCACTAGGGTCTTGCGCTGCGGAAAGGCCTTTTTGATACGTTCCTACGTACACTGGGATATCCCTAAATTCACCTTAAGCCATTGGCCGGATGCCTGTTTAGATCATCTTGGGAATTATCTGCTCGCGTTGCGAGTATTAGAAAAATGCCGATAACTGACATAACGATGACAATGATAAAGGAGATTGTAAAGTTAGTATTGAAGGATAAAAATCGACTTAAAATAGAAGGACCAAATGCACCTCCTAAAATACTTAAAAGCGTGAAGAGTCCCATCCCGATACCAATCTCCGTCTTTTTCAAGGTCGATGGCACAACATTGGCAGCGGATGATACTAATGTGGTATAGCCGAGCGCAAAGATGAACATGACTATCCCAATGCCGATGGGCATGTCTTGCAAAACCGCCATAAGCAGTGCTCCCAGAATCATAAAACCATGACCAGCTAGGATAATGATCCTGCCATTGTACTTGCGAGAAAGTGCTCCCATGTAAGGGCCGAACAACGAACCAATCAGTGCGCCTGGGAACATGACGATGCCGATCAGGCTTGCTTGCAAGTTACCGCCCTGTTTTAGAACCAAGGGCAATAAAAATAAAGCGGCCGGATATGCAGATGTGCCTGCAAATACAGAGAGCAAGGAATTTCTGTAGTTTTTTTAGCGAGTAAAGAGATGGTGATAAAAGGTGCGTTCTTTCCGCGTATGTGGAATGAAAACGCAAGAAACATCAGGACAGCAATTATTAAAAGATAAGGATTTAGGCTGATACCTAGCACCAGAATGCCTACTGCTAAGGAGAATAATATAGCTCCTAAGACATCGAATTTCTCCCCTTGTGCAACATTAGTAGGGAAGTGTTTCACAACAAATGGGATAATAAATACGATCAAAGCGAAATAGACTGTTTCTGCAAAAACCTTGCCTAAAGCTGCAAAAGGCTATAATTTTCATCATTCGACTGTATGATGTTGCGCCGAGAAGAATGTATACTATTGATAACGATGGAACGAAAAAATTCATAAATAGGTGGAATCTCCGCATCCAAAAGACTTATAAAAAGGAGGTAATCATAAATGTCGAAGCAGAAACTCGATACTTTATTTAAAGAGAACATCTCAACTCATCAAAAGGCATTGGATCAAATTATTACGATGACAGAGAGGATAACCAACGTAGAGGGAAGCACGCAAACGATAATTCCGTTTCTTTCCATTATCCGAAAAAGTCATCAAACCCCATTGAATCCAAGTGTTTTGACTCCTTCATTTTGTCTTATTCTTCAAGGGACAAAGAAACTACATCTTGGGCAAAACATGATTTATTATCACTCTGGCGATTACTTGGCCTCAGTAATTGATATGCCTGCAACTGCACAAGTTATCGGCGCAACAAAAGAAACCCCATATATTGGTCTTCATATTGATATTACGACGAAAGAAATCGCTTCTGTGGTAATGGAGGCTGAAATTAACGTTAAACCCAAGGATAAAAAGCTGAATCCCGGCGTATTCATTGGGAGATCCGATTCCGACCTTTTAAACTTATTTATCAGATTGCTCAAACTTATTGACAAACCCAAAGAAGCTCGTTTTCTGTCACGACTCATTAAGCGTGAAATGATTTTTAATTTATTGTCAGGGGACTATGGACACTTATTTTACCAACAGGTGTTTTTTGACCAACAAGCTGACGGAATTGGCAAAGCCATCTCATGGATAAGAGAAAATTTCGCCCGCTCATTTAGCGTCCAGGAGCTCGCAAAATCAAGCAACATGAGCGTTTCGGGGCTCCATCATAAGTTCAAGGATGTTGTTACGATGGGGCCTTTACAGTATCAGAAGCTACTACGGCTTCAGGAAGCAAGACGCCTCATGCTGAGCGGTTCTATGGATGCAACAACTGCGGCCCTGGAGGTTGGTTATGAAAGTCCCTCCCAATTTAGCCGAGAATACCGAAGACTTTTCGGCCTGCCTCCTCTTAAAGATATAAAAGCTGTGAAAAAAAATGCTGCGGAAGGCTACGTGGAGCATGATGCAAAGACTATCGGAGTTCACACAAAAACTTGATTTTTAATCCAATATTATTTTATAGTCTGTTTACCGAGTTGCTTTTTTATCCGAAAATAGGGAATGGTACAATAATAGCAGCTTTGAGAATCTTCCCAGAGTATACATTTGTCAGAAAAGGTGTGTTTATATGGAATCATACCAATTATTATCCTATCAGATGCGTGATATTAAAAATGCACTCACCGGAGTATTGAATAGGGTGCTTCTTCGATATGACGTTTCTCCCGTAATGATGTTTACACTTGAATTGCTTCTAAAACATCCTGAATACATTGCGATGGATATTGCTTCAGAAGTTGGCGTAACACGTGGAGCTATTACGCAGTTGCTAGATAAAATGGAAAAGCAAGGACTTGTTTCTCGCCATCCTCACCCCACAAGCCGTAGAAGCTTACAGATCCGGGTGACCGATCAAGGACATGTTTTAGCGAATTCAGTCCTTAACGAATATCATGAGCAAATTGCAAAAATGTTCGATGTGTACTCAAATGATGAAATCGTTACCCTAAGTAAACTTTTGAGTAAGCTTCCGCTGTAAACTTTTCGCAAGCAGTGTGTTGACAAAGCAGTAGGAATGCATTATTGTTTAGTTATTAAACAGTATAAAAACTAAACATATGTAGTGATACTCATGAGCAGAGTAATCTGTATTACCGGTGCATCGTCCGGAATCGGGTTGGCAACCGCATTATTATTCGCGGCAGAAGGCTGGACTGTCTATGCTGGAACAAGGAATATTGAAAGAGATCAACAAAAATACATCCACGGAAACCTTAACTTCGTGAATATTGACGTTACCAAGCAAGATACAATTGAACATGCGATCCAAACCATTGATCAGTATCATGGTCGGTTGGATCTACTTTTTTGCAATGCGGGCTTCGGATACGTGAAAGCATTGAACCAGACGGAAATCAAAGATGTCCAAGAAGTCTTTGATACCAATGTCTATGGCGTCATTCGTACCATCCGGGAGGCATTCCCTTTAATGCGTAAAACAGGCGGTGGACATATCGTCGCCACCTCAAGTATTGGCGGCTTAGTTGGTCAAGCTCTGAATGAGGTATACTGCGCCAGTAAATTTGCTCTTGAGGGTTTAATTGAGAGTTTGGCCACGTATTATAAGCCTTATTTCAATATCGACGTTACGCTTATTGAACCTGGGGCTATCAATACGAATTTTAGCAATACGGTTATGTCCCAAATTGCTGCAAATGGCGGAATTCCTGAGGATGAATTTAAACCGGTATTCGATGCATTCATCTCGACTTTTGGTTCAGTCAACGCCGACCCTCAATCTCCTGAATCTGTGGCTAAAGTCGTGCTTGAATTGACACGTCTAGAGGAAAAGCCTCTGCGTATTCGGACTTCGGATGAAGCTGAACGCTTTGTGAGTTACAAGGTGGAGAACGACCCCAATGGTTTGAATTGCCTATATGAAACGCGCAACATGCAACTAGGATTGTAAGTCATGACTTTATCCCTAAATCGGTGGCTTCCTGTTGAACATCCATTAACAAGAAGATAAGAACATGGGGGAAAAGAACTTGGATCTCTTTGAACAAGAAATGGAAACTGGCAAAAATCTCGCCATCCAAGGGAAGTGGGAAGAAGCATATCGTCACTTCGAAATCGCCCATGAACTCGGTCATGGCGTTAGAAAACGTCATTTGGCCGCACATCGTTCTGCCCTACAAGCTGCTATTAAGACAAAACATCCAGGTCGTATATTTTATCAATTGTTCTTCCTTGGATTTGCAACTCTCACTTCAAGACCGTGAAAATATTAAGGTTTCCGTTAAATGCCCTCATGTCTGAGCCTTTCACTATTCAAAAAGAAACCAGCTTGGCAGTGGAGGCGACGAAGTCAGTAGAAAAGAGGGGGATAGATTTGGACAGGGCTGCGAAAAATAATATTCATTTAAAAGGAGAACGAAATGTATGTTAAAAAAGACGGGGTTTTCTCTTGTAAGTGTAATTTTGATGGTTATAGCGTTGGCAGGATGTGGTTTAAATCAAGCTTCAGACTCTAAAACAACGGGGGCGAGTAAAGTGAATAATGCTACAGAAGGTACATTCACCTTTGACCATGTGGGCCTTTCGGTCGCCGACCTTGATGCTCAGCGCCGCTTCTACGGTAAAGCCTTGGGTCTTGTTGAGGAAGAAGAACATTTCGAGATGCCCGAGGCGAAAATTAGATCAGTAATCCTTCGTGCTCCCGACGGGCTGAAAATCGAGCTCATTGAACGTGGTGAATCTAAACCTCAGAAATTTAAAGATCCATTTGACGCTTCTGGCACACAAGGTTATTTTCATTGGGCACTTTATGTGAAAGATCTAGAGAAGGTGTATTCGGATATCCTCGCTGCAGGTGCTGTTAGTGTCTCTCCTCCAGCGGATGCAGTTCGTCCTGGGGCCCGCTTTGCATACGTGAAGGATCCGGAAGGCAATCTGATTGAGCTTATTCAGCCAGCCGCAGGTGATAAAGGCCCCAAAACAAAATAACGCAATCGGCTGGATTTCTCAAAATTAAAACACTAGAAAACAGTGGTAGTCTATCAGCAGATGAACTATTACTGTTTTTAAATATATGTTCTGGCTAAATTCATGGTTCTTTGGCCAATAGCTTACATACAAACGGAAGTCCCTTCGATTGAAAGAAGGAAAAACGTCATGACTTCTCAAGCGTATGTAAGCGGGCAAGAGTGTCCAAACGATGTATCTGTGTAAATTGAAAGATGGCAAACCACGCTGGGATAGCGGTCGTGCATCCCCGAGAATTGATTGGGTGTTCCGAAATTGAGCAAGCTTACTCTTTACCGGTCATTTCGAAACGGATGCTGGGGAATTTTATTGATTGGTCATCCTGCTACTACAATGAGGATAAAAACGTTACGAAAAACAAACATAAAGGGAAAAAGTTAGTTCTTTCAATCACAGCATACATCATCAACTTTATTGACTGAAGAGCGCATTAGGTGTATTCTAATTTAGAATGAACGTTCGATTTTGAAGTGAGAAAGGAGGAGCCGAATGTTTGAGAAATACAACAAGGTGCAGCGAGTTGTCTTGGAAACGACACTTAACATCATTATTCGGAAGGAATTACAGGCGACCTCGATGGCGCTAATCGCAAAGGAATCTGGCGTATCGACGGGGAGCATTTATCACTATTTCCAAAGTAAAGAAGATATTGTGAACGAGTTGTACAAAGCAATTGTCACGTTTAACGGAGAGTATGTGCGTGAAGGATTATTGCAAGGCAGAACGATTCGTGAAAAGTTCGAGTTGGGTTGGAACCGGGTTATCGACTTGGGTAAAAAATATCCGCAGGGT
>NZ_ASSD01000557.1 GCF_000520715.1 Paenibacillus zanthoxyli JH29 | reverse complement strand
CGCCCGCCACCGGATGAGCGAGCAGCTGGGCAAGCTGAAGGCCCGTTACGGCGTGTTCGCCGTGCTGGGCAATCATGAATATTACGGCGGGGACATCAAGAAATATACGGATCTAATGAACGAAGTCGGCATACACGTGCTTCAGGATGAGGTAGCCGAGACCGCCGGAGTGTATATTGTAGGCAGGAAGGACAAAGCGGCGGAGAGCATGGACAGCGAAGGCCGCAAGAGTGTCGCCTCTCTGCTGGAAGGTCTGGATTTGACGCGTCCCGTCATCATGATGGATCACCAGCCGACAGGATTTGAGGCCGCCGCCAAGGCCGGCGTCGATGTGCTTCTCTCCGGCCATACGCACCGGGGACAAATCGCGCCCATCCACTGGATTACAAGACGCCTATTCGAGCTGGACTGGGGCTATCTGAATAAAGAGAATCTGCATGTTATTGTTTCATCCGGATACGGAACATGGGGTCCGCCCATCCGTCTCGCCAGCCGGTCGGAGATCATCGGCCTGTCGCTTAACACCAATTAATGAAGCTTCTTAAGGCGATCATGCATAATTTTCCTTCCTGACCGAAACACTATTCAAGGTATCAAAGAATGGTTAAGGAGAGAATTGCCATGAGTCCCGACAAAAATTTGATCAACACGGTAAAAGATTTGGAGAAGACAGCGCCAACATCCCACGAGGCCAATCAGATGGAGCAGGAGCAAATGGACCGGCGCAAGGAAATGCTGCGTAGAGACAAAGGCTATAAGGAAAACGAGCAAAGCTCCTACGAATAAGACTATACGGCGAACAAAATTAAGGCTGGAGCAAATACGAATAGAGCAAATCTTGCATGGCACCGGTATCCGGTGTCTTTTTTATGCACATTCTGCCACAAGCGCAGGGTGTGCTTTTTTGATTTCGTTGAAGCCCAATTGCAGAAAAAGAGGGGAATATCGTTGACAAGAATGGATATATTGTATATATATTATATATACATTAATTACAATGCAGCGGAATGAGGTGAAGGATGAACATTATTTTGTCCAACTCATCGGGAGAACCGATTTATGCGCAGATTGTAAGCCAGATTCGGCAGTTGATTTTGCAGGGCGAGCTTGCCGCGGGGGACCCTCTGCCTTCGATCCGTCAATTGGCCAAGGATTTGCAGATCAGCGTCATTACGACAAAGCGCGCATACGAAGAACTAGAGCGGGAAGGGCTGGTGGACTCGCTCGTAGGAAAAGGCTCCTTTGTGTCCGGCATGAATCAGCAGTATATCCGTGAACAGCGATACCGGCTTTTGGAGGACAAGATGAAAGAAGTGTTGGAGGAGAGCAGACTGCTGGGGATCGGGTTTGCGGAAATGGTAGACATATTCAAGACGCTGGGCGAGGAGGAGCAAGAATGAGTAATGTGGTGGAAATTCGGGGAGTTTCGAAGTCTTTTGAACGGTTTGCGCTGAAATATTCTCGACGAGAACAAGTCGATCGTCTTCTCCACTCATAATACGACGGATCTGGACCGGATCGCAGACTATATCATTTTTATGAACCGGGGGAAAGTCGTCTTCAGCGACAGCAAGGATGAAGTGCTGGAACGGTATGTGCTGGTCAAAGGCGGGCGCGAGCTGCTGGACAAGGATGTTAAGAAGTATTTTGTCGGAGTAAGGGAAGGGGCTCACGGGTTCGAAGCCTTGGCGCCGGATCGGCGGGAAACGGAAAAGGTTTTTCAGGGAAGTGCGCTACTGGAGGCGCCGACGCTGGAAGACATTATGTATTTCACTGTAAAAGGAGGCAAGGCGCATGTCTAATCTCGTTTCTTTGATTCGCAAAGATTTTATGCTGTCCCGAAATTATCTGCTGTTTATTGTTCCCTATCTCATTCTTGTGTCCGTTATGAATACGAAAATCGCCCAGTTCGGTGTGAGTCTGCTTGTAATTTTCCCCACCATGATGATGCTCCTTACCTCTTGCCTGCAGGATATCCGAAATGTGAATATTAGATTCTCGCTCAGTCTTCCGGTACCCCGCAGCTTGATCGTTGCCTCGAAATATGTATCGGTCCTGCCCTTTCTCTTGATTGGTGTAGCTTTTGCGCTGGTGTTCAGTCTGGTACTGACACAGCTGGGGCATGACAGCCAGAGTATGAACTGGAGAGAGCTGGGAGTTTCCATTCTGTTGGTACCGCTGATGGCCTCGGTTTACCTGCCCCTATATTATTTGCTCGGACCTAAGGGAGCTCAATATGTGAATACCGCGTTCTTTTTGGTCATCTTCTTCGGCATGATGAATCTGGGAGACATCATTAAAGCGATTCCGGGATTGAAGGCGTTTATTCAGGACAGTTCGGCTTTGGGTCTCGAAAAATGGCTGCTCGGAGGTGCCGTCTACATCGTATTTATCACGGCTTCTTACCTTATCTCTTTGCGTCTGTTCTCCACCCGGGATTTGTAGTTTCCTGGTTGATCTCCATCCTGACGGTTAAATACGAAATAGCGGGGCAACTGTTGGGCCATATTAGGAGATGAAGGAGGAACGATAGATGAGTGTAAGAATATCCAAAGGAAAATACGACCGGCTCCTCAAGCTGTCCGATGACCGGGGGCTGTTTGTGGCGACGGCGATTGATCAGCGGGGATCGCTTAGAAAATCGCTTGGGCGCGCGCTTGGAGGCGAAGCCGATGCACGGCATGTCGCTGAATTCAAGCGCCTGGTATCGGAGGAACTGACACCATATTCCAGCGCGATTCTGCTCGACCCGGAATACGGCTGGGATGCGGCGGCTGCTCGTCATAAGGATACTGGTCTGCTGATCGCTTATGAAGAAACCGGCTATGACGCCACGGAAAAAGGACGTCTGCCGGATTTGCTGCCGGAATGGTCGGTGCGGCGATATGCGGAGAAAGGCGCCGATGCCGTCAAAATCCTGATGTATTACGACCCGGACGATGACGAGAAGATCAACACGATTAAACATGCTTTTATTGAACGGGTCGGAGCGGAATGCGATTCCGTCGATATCCCGTTTTTCTTCGAGGCCGTCACCTACAGCGATACCCTCAGGGACTCCGCAAGCGCGGAATTTGCCAAAGCCAAGCCGGACAAGGTGAAAAAATACATGCGGGAATTCACCCAGCCGAAGTACAAGATCGACGTGCTGAAAGTGGAGGTTCCGATTAACCTGAAGTATGTGGCGGGTACCCGGGCGGGCGCGGGCGGCGAAGCCGTGTATACGCGCGAAGAGGCGATTGCGCATTTCAAGACTACGGCGGGTCTGACAAGCGTACCGTTCATTTATTTGAGCGCGGGCGTCACCAATGACACGTTCATGGAGACGCTGGAGCTGGCCGGAGAAGCAGGGGTTCCTTTCTCGGGCGTATTGTGCGGACGGGCAACCTGGCAGGACGGCGTTGAGATCTACGGGAAGCATGGAGCCGAAGCACTGCGGGAATGGTTGAAGGACGAGGGTGTACGGCGAATGATCCGTATGGGTGAAATTTTGTCGAAGGCCGCGACCCCCTGGTGGGATTTCTATGGCGGCAAAGACAAGATCGAGGTTGTGGAACGGGAAAAAACAGGAGTTTAATCTTGAAGGCAAGACGGCTTCGCGGACGTTTTTCGTCTGTTGAGGCCGTTTTTTTGCGTAATGGAACTTGCTCACACATTTTACAGAACTTGAAATCCGGTATTGACTTCAAGTGCACTCGAAGGTGTATGATAAAAACGAAATTGAGTCCGGAAGCAGAAAGGAGGATACGCGGATGGCCTTAACCATCAAGGAAGCGGCCGAACAGATCGGTCTTACCGTCCATACCCTGAGGTATTATGAGCAGGAAGGACTTTTAAAGGCGTTGAAACGGGATGAGCGGGGAAATCGGCTGTTTGAGCCGGAGGATCTGGACTGGCTGTATTTTATCCGCTGCTTGCGGGACACCGGAATGCCTGTGGTACAGGTGAAGCATTTTGCCGAGCTGGCTTTCAAGGGCGACCACACCATGAGGGAACGGCTGCAAATTCTGCAAGACCACCAGCGCTCGACGGAGCGGAAGGTGGAGGAAATGAAATCGTTTTTGGAGAAAATTACGCACAAGACACTATGGTACGAAAATTTGGTCCGTGAAAGGGAACAAGCGGCGGAAAAAGTATGATCGCACGGCATTTTATGTGAAAAATATCACATTATTTTATTTCGGCAAGCCAGCAGCCGCTAACCACTACTAATTTGTTTAGGAGGAATTTATCCATGTTGTACCGCAAATATGGCAAGACAAACGAAATGGTCTCCGTTCTGGGCTTCGGCTGCATGCGGCTTCCCGTAATTGAGGGCAACGCCCGCAATATCGACGATGATCAAGCGATCGCGATGCTTCGTTATGGTATCGACAACGGGATCAATTATGTGGACACCGCTTATCCATATCATGGAGACGGCATGGGGGGACCGGGGGAGAGCGAGCCTTTCGTCGCCCGGGCGCTTAAGGATGGATACCGTGACAAAGTGAATATCGCTACCAAGCTGCCCAGTTGGCTGATTCGGACACGGGAGGATATGGACCGCTATCTGAACGAACAACTGGAGCGTCTGGAAACCGACCATATCGACTTCTATCTGGTGCATGCGCTCAACGCCGGAACCTGGAAGACTGTAAAAGAACTCGGCATCTTTGAATTCCTTGATTCGGCTGTAAAAGACGGACGAATCCGTTACCCCGGCTTCTCGTTCCACGATGAATTGCCGGTGTTCAAAGAAATCGTCGATGCCTACGACTGGACCTTCTGTCAGGTGCAGTACAATTACCTGGACGAATACTTCCAAGCCGGAATCGAAGGTCTGG
Organism: Paenibacillus zanthoxyli JH29; assembly: GCF_000520715.1. Classification (GTDB taxonomy): domain Bacteria; phylum Bacillota; class Bacilli; order Paenibacillales; family Paenibacillaceae; genus Paenibacillus_AQ; species Paenibacillus_AQ zanthoxyli. Next base: position 33,761 of record NZ_ASSD01000557.1, on the reverse strand, counting down.
AATACGCTGCGGGCAAAGGCATCGGCATCGCCGTCATGGAACCGCTCCGGGGCGGCAGGCTGGTTCGCGACATTCCGGACGGCGTGCAGGCGGCCTTCGACAAGGCCGACATAAAGCGGACGCCCGCTGAATGGGCGCTGCGGTGGGTGTGGAACAACCCGGATGTGGCGGTTACCTTAAGCGGCATGAGTACCATGGAGCAGGTAGAGGAAAACCTAAAGATTGCAAACGAAGCGTATTCCGGTTCTTTAAGCAAGCAGGAGCTGGATGTTGTGAATGAAGCGCGGAACGTTTTCCGCCAGACGAGAGTCAGCTGCACCGGCTGCGCCTACTGTATGCCTTGTCCGGCCGGAGTGAACATTCCGGGCAATTTCACCTATGTGAACGAGTATTATTTACTAGATAACGACTTCCAGAAGAACATGCTGAAGGAAACCTACGCTGCCCGGATTTCCGAGAAAGAACGGGCATCCCAATGTGTTGAATGCGGCACCTGCGAGGAGCATTGCCCGCAGAACCTGCCCATCATCGAAGAGCTGAAGCATGTGGCGGAGGTCTTCGCTTAACCGATGAACATTCTCTATTACGATTGTTTTGCGGGCATCAGCGGAGATATGAATTTGGGCGCGCTTCTTGATGCCGGAGTAGATGCCGATTACTTCCTTCGAGAGATCGCCAAGCTGAACCTGAACGGGGAATTTGAAGTTACCATCGCCAAAGCGCTCAAAAAGGGAATCAGCGGCATCAAAGTTGACATTCGGCTGACAGGAGACCAACACGGTCCGCACCAAGGGTCTGAACATGCGCAACACGGACACGAACATGGGCACGAGCATGAACATGTTCACGGACACGAGCATGTACATGTACACGAACATGTACACGAGCATAATTACACCCATGAGCAAACTCACATCCAGGAGCACACTCATCACCATGAGCAAGGCCATCCCCATAAGCATGACCATAGCCACGATCACCCTCACGGCCATCATCACCGCAATGTTGAGGATATTGAGCGAATCATCCGGGCCAGTTCGCTGCCTAACCAGGTAAAGGAGCTCAGCATGAAAATCTTCATGCAGGTTGCCCTCGCGGAAGCGAAGGTTCATGGCAAACCGCTGGAGGAGGTCCATTTTCATGAGGTGGGCGCGGTGGATTCCATTGTCGATATCGTTGGAGCCGCCATCTGCCTCGACTACCTTCAAGTGGATAAAATCCTGGCTTCTCCGGTTCAGGTGGGCGGCGGCTTTGTCCGCTGCGAGCACGGGCTGATTCCGGTGCCTGCGCCGGCGACCGTCGAGATTCTGAAAGGCATTCCGGTGAAGGCCGGTCTCGTTCCGTTCGAGACGACGACGCCTACGGGCGCTGCGATTCTGGCCGCAGTGGTGGATGAGTTTACCGACAAGCCCGATTTCGTGATGGAGGCGGTCGGCTATGGACTCGGCAACCGGGATCTGGAGATCCCCAACGTGCTAAGGGTTTACCTGGGACGGATGGAGGACAAGAAGGAAAGCGCCGCAGCCGGACCGATTTTGCTGGAAACGAACATCGACGATATGAATCCCGAGCTGTACGGCTACGTGGAGGAGCAGCTTTTTGCCAGGGGCGCTTCCGATGTGTTCAAGACTCCGATCATCATGAAAAAGGGCCGCCCCGCCGTCAAGCTGAGCGTACTCGTCGGCCCGAAGCGGGAAAAGGACGTGCTGGAGGTTATTTTCAAGGAGACGACTTCCCTCGGCGTACGCAAATTCCCGGTCGGCAAAGCTATGCTTGAGCGCAGCTTCGTTAAGCATAACACCCGGTACGGCGAGGTGACGATCAAGAACTCCTACTATGAAGGAAAGCTTGTCAAATACAAGCCGGAATACGAAGACTGTAAAAGGCTGGCGCTGGCAAACGGCGTCCCGATCTCGAAGATTTACCGCGAAATTTATACTGGTTATGAGGTGAATTTGGATGAATCGCAACCCGAAATATGAGGCCCTACTCGATTATTTGAAGCAGCTCGACCGGGTGGTGCTTGCATTTTCCGGCGGGGTGGACAGCACCTTTCTGCTGCGCGCAGCCAAGGAAGCGTTAGGCGACCGGCTGAAGGCCGTCACGATCCTTGCCCCTTATATTCCCAAATGGGAAATCGAAGAGGCCAAGGAGCTTGTACGGGGGCTCGGCGTCGATTACGAGATTATCGAGGCTCCCTTAATTGACGAAATCAGATATAACCCTGATAACCGCTGCTACCTGTGCAAAACCGCAGTGTTCAGCATGATCAAGGAACTGGCCGGGAAGGGCGGGTACCACTATGTTATCGACGGCACTAACTTTGACGACATCCATGACTACCGGCCGGGGCTAAGGGCGCTCGCCGAGCTCGGAGTCAAGAGCCCGCTGCTCGACTGTAAGCTGACCAAGGCGGAGATCCGCAGCCTGTCCCGGGAGTTGGGGCTGCCCACTTGGGACAAGCCGCCGTATGCCTGCCTGTTAACGCGTATCCCGTATGACAGTGAGCTGCGCATAGAGGATTTCGAGAAGATCGAACGGGCGGAAAAATATTTGATGGACCTTGGCTTCCGCGCTATCCGGGTCCGCTGCCACGACGATCTGGCCCGCATCGAAGTGGACCGGAGCGACCGCAGCAGGCTGTTCGACGAGGAGCTTATGGACCGGATCTCGGAAAAGCTGAAGGAATTCGGCTTCCGCTATGTCTCCCTTGACCTGGCGGGCTACCGGACGGGCAGCCTGAACGCCGCAATCGGTATCACGGGGTGAAGCGGCATGGACAATGAAGCGCTTCGGAAGCTGCTTATCTCCGTACAAAATGGCGAGATCAAAGTGGAAGAAGCCCTGGAAGATCTCAAAGAGCTGCCTTTCAAAGACCTCGGCTTCGCACTGATCGACAATCACCGGGAAGTCAGAACCGGCGCGCCGGAGGTTATCTACTGCGCCGGGAAGTCGGTGGAGCAGGTGCGGCAAATCGTCGAATACATGCTCACGAGAGATAACAACATTCTGGGCACACGGGCGAGCGCCGAGATGTATGAAGCAGTAAAGGCCATCTGTCCCGAAGCGGAGTACAACCCGATCGGGCGGACGATCACCGTCCGCCGCAGACCGGTGGAGCTGACCGACAGTTATATTGCGATTGTCTCAGCGGGAACCTCCGACCTCCCGGTCGTCGAGGAAGCCGTGGAAACGGCCCTCATTCTCGGGAACCGTGTAGAGAAGATCAACGACGTGGGGGTTGCCGGGATTCACCGGCTGTTCGATAAGCTGGGCGTGATCCGGGGAGCCAAGGTCGTCGTGGTTGTCGCCGGAATGGAAGGGGCGCTGGCCAGCGTCATGGGCGGCCTCACCGATAAGCCCGTCATCGCCGTCCCGACCAGCATCGGTTACGGGGCCAATTTCGGCGGGCTGTCGGCGTTGCTGTCCATGCTGAACAGCTGCGCCAGCGGAGTCAGCGTGGTCAATATCGACAACGGCTACGGCGGCGCGTACTGCGCCAGCATGATCAACAAGCTTGCCGGTTCATAAGCCGAGCAAATGATAGGAAGGCCGGCTATTCCGGATGGAAGATGCCAGCCATAAATCTTGCCAGGCACGGCCTCTCGGAGACGATCCGGGAGGCCGTGCCTTTTGGCGTAATGTAATAGTTCACAGACGAATAACATGCTCACACATTTTGCATTGACAAATGGATTAGTTGACGTTATGATGTGAGGAATTTTTAATAAGGAGTGGAAAAAGGTGGCCTACTATTACCCGGAACCTTCCCGGACGTTCAGCGAATTTCTGTTGATTCCGAATTTAACGACAAAGGATTGCACCCCTGCACACGTGGACCTTAAAACGCCGATCACCAAATTTAAAAAGGGCGAGCAGCCGGACATTTCCCTCAATATCCCGTTCTCGTCGGCGGTGATGCAGTCGGTCTCCGATGATCAAATGGCGATTGCACTAGCCCGCTGCGGCGGCATCTCATTCATTTTCGGTTCCCAATCCCCGGAAGACCAGGCGGCCATGGTCCGTAAGGTAAAGGAGTATAAATCCGGGTTTGTGGTTAGCCGCTCCAATTTGACCCCGGATCATACCTTGAAAGATGTGCTTGAGCTGAAAGAGGAGACGGGACATTCCACAATCGCTGTTACCGATGACGGTTCACCGACAGGGAAGCTGCTGGGAATCGTAACCGGCCGGGATTACAGAATCAGCCGTGATCCGCTGGACAAACGGGTAAGTGAACTTATGACGCCGTTCTCTTCCCTGATTGTCGGAAAGTCCGGCATCAACCTTCCTGAAGCCAATGACATGATCTGGGAGCACAAGCTGAACTGTCTGCCGATCGTGGACGGGGAGCAGCGGCTGGAAAGTCTTGTTTTCCGTAAAGATTACGACGCTCATAAAGAAAACCCGCTGGCCCTGATGGACGGCAATAAAAGCTATATCGTCGGAGCCGGCATCAACACGAAGGACTATGAAGAGCGGGTGCCGCTCCTTGTAGAAGCGGGCGCCGACATCCTCGTGATTGACGCGTCGGACGGGTATACGGAGTGGCAGCGCGACACCATCGCTTACGTCAAAGAGAATTTCAATGTGAAGATCGGAGCCGGGAACGTCGTAGACAAGGAAGGCTTCCTGTATCTCGTTGAATCCGGCGCCGATTTTGTGAAGGTAGGGATCGGCGGCGGATCGATATGCATCACGCGTGAGCAAAAGGGGATCGGCAGAGGACAGGCGTCGTCGCTTATCGAGGTTGCGGAGGCAAGGGAGCAGTATTATAAAGAAACGGGCATATACGTGCCGATCTGTTCGGACGGAGGAATCGTTCACGATTATCACCTCACGCTTGCGCTTGCCATGGGAGCTGATTTTGTCATGATGGGCCGGTATTTCGCACGGTTCGATGAGAGCCCGACGAAGAAGCTGAAAGTCGGAAACAACTTCGTCAAAGAATTCTGGGGCGAAGGCTCCAACCGGGCACGGAACTGGCAGAGATATGATACCGGCGGAAAGTCGGGGCTGGTCTTTGAAGAAGGCGTCGATTCTTACGTCCCTTACGCGGGAAGCCTCAAGGAGAATCTGGATAAGACGATCAGCAAGATCAAGTCGACGATGTCCAACTGCGGCGCGAAATCCATCGATGAATTGCAGCGGAACGCGAGAATTACCCTTGTCTCCGCAACCAGTCTCGTTGAGGGCGGCGCGCATGATGTTATTATGAAAGAAACCAATTTTTCGGGAGAGTAACAAAACAACACCAAAAAGCAGAAGGGGTAGTTGGCATTGAGCAAAATAGTGAAGACATTAACCATTGCCGGGAGCGATTCAAGCGGCGGCGCGGGAATCCAGGCGGATCTGAAGACCTTTCAGGAATATGGAACCTATGGATTCAGCGCACTTACAACCATCGTGACGATGGACCCGGATAACGGCTGGCATCATCATGTGTATCCCGTCAACCCCGAGCTGGTCGCGGAGCAATTAAAGACGGTCTTCGCCGGCGGACCGGTAGATGCCCTAAAGACGGGCATGCTGGGCAGCCCGGAGATTGTCCAGGTGGCGGAGCAGGCCATAAAGAGCAACCGTCAGGGAAATGTGGTCATTGATCCCGTCATGGTCTGTAAAGGCGAGGACGAAGTGCTTAATCCCGAGAGCGCTGAGGCGATCCGTGAGCTGCTGCTGCCGCTCGCTACGGTCATTACGCCGAACCTGTTCGAGGCGGGAGTGCTGTCCGGCATCGGTAAGATTACAACGCTGGACGAAATGAAGGAGGCCGCCGCGATTATTCAGCGCCAGGGGGCGAAGACGGTAGTGATCAAGGGCGGCAAAGCGCTTGGCGGAGACAAGGCGGTGGATCTGTTCTATGACGGAGCCGGGTATACGGTATTCGAGACGGATAAAATCGAGCCGGCGCACAATCACGGTGCGGGCTGCACCTTTGCCGCCGCGATCACGGCAGGTCTTGCAACCGGCCTTGAGGCCCGTGAAGCCGCCCGCAAGGCGAAGGATTTCGTTACGGCGGCGATCCGCGCAGGCTATGCTTTCAATGAATATGTAGGCCCCGTGTTTCACGGGGGCTACCGTTTGAACCGGTAATCAAGTTAATCCGGGAACTACATGCACAGTATACAAGAGGAGCGGCCCCGTTCATGACTACGGGCCGCTCCTCTTTGGGTTTGTAAGGGGGTGAAAGGGGGGGGCGCTTGGAAGCTGAGTCCCGCTGTCAGCCGATTCAGCCCATCTATCGGCCCTGGCGGTACTGTTCCGGAGCCATGCCGGTGATTTTGACGAATGCGCGATAAAATTGGCTGGCTGAAGCAAAGCCGAGGCCCGCGCTGATCGCAGAAATTGTAGCTTCGGTATATTCGAGCTCATACTTGGCGCGCTCAATCCGCAGACGAAGAATGTACTGATAAGGGGTGAATCCGGTCGCCGCTTTGAAGGAGCGGATAAAGTGATATCGGCTCTGGAGAGCCATAGACGACAATAAATCAATGCGAAGCGGTGAGGTATAGGAGCGGTGTATGTATTCGAACACTTGATCCATGTAGCGATCTCCCGTACTGGCGAGTTCCGGAAGACACGGAGGACTCGTTTCCGGACAGGCCCCTCTTTTCAAATTGCGTGTAAGATATTGCAGCACATTGGCCTCCGTAAGACTCCGTCCATATCGGTCATCCCCATCAGTCAAAAATAGCGGGGAAATCCAACGGTTGAACTCCGCGTTCAATTCTTGGGGATTGATGGCTTGCTCCACAGTGATACAATCTGCCTCCTTAACCTGCAAAGTCTCCCACAGCGAAGGGCGTATTTTAATGACGATTGCGCGGTTTCCTTTATCCACCCGGATTTGATGCTCCTGCATCGGCTGGTGAATGATTCCTTCGCCTTCCGGAATGAACCCGGATGCGCCGCAGCTAATGTCGGAGGAGCCGCCGCGAACGGCGAAGGTCAGCAGCACAGTTCTGATGAACATGGGGAGCTTCTTCGTAATGCTCTTCCAATCTGCACAGCTCGATGTTCTCCGTCACAACTTGCATTTTCATTCGCGTTCACCCCGTCCCATTATAGCATGATCGCAATAATTGCAGATGAATTGAGCAATTTTCACAATGACATTTTTACATCGAATTGTTTACAATACGTTAATGCAGATGTGATTATCTCTGGGAGTAGAAAGGAGGTTGCAAGGAAATGGACAGCATGTTGAAAGTAAGCAATGTCTCTTGGAAAAGAGGGACAGAGACGCTGATGGATCAGGTAAACTGGAGCATTGAAAAGGGGCAAAATTGGGCGCTGATGGGACTGAACGGTTCAGGCAAAACGACGCTGCTGAACATGATCAACGGATACATTTGGCCCACCGAAGGGGAAATATATGTGCTTGGCCAGCGGTTCGGCGAGATTGATCTGCGGGAGCTCCGCAAGTCCATCGGCTGGGTCAGCTCTTCCCTTCAAGAGAAGCTGCACGGATCAGACCGGACGCAGCTTGTCGTGATCAGCGGAAAGCATGCCTCGATCGGACTGTATGCTAATGCGCCGGAGGAGGATTTCGAACGGGCCCGGGCATTAATGGAACGCCTCGGCTGCGGGCATTTGTGGAACCGCGAGTATCGTACCTGTTCACAGGGAGAGAAGCAGAAGGTGCTGATCGCCCGCGCCCTGATGGCCGAGCCGAGAATTCTGATCCTGGACGAGCCGTGCAACGGCCTCGATTTATTCGCCCGGGAACGGCTGCTGGAGAGCATTGAAGAGCTGACCATGAGTGAAAAAGCGCCCTCACTCATTTATGTCACCCACCATACGGAGGAAATTCTGCCCGTCTTCAGCCACACGCTGCTCTTCAGAAAAGGCCGGGTATTCGATTCCGGCAGAACGTCTCACATGCTGAACGAAGAGACGCTCAGCCGGTTTTTTGAAGCGCCTGTCACGGTGGAACAAAGCGGCGACCGAACTTATATTTTTCCCGGAAATAGCAGACCGGACAGAGGAGAATGAACGCAATGGAAACATCTTACCCACGAATCCCCGAGCCGAAGCCAAGGAGCGTTTTCCTTTGGCGCTGTTGTCATTAACGCTCGGCGCCTTTGCGATTGGAATGACTGAGTTCGTAATTATGGGCATCCTGCCTAATGTAGCCGAGGATCTTCATGTGTCGATCGCCTCGGCAGGGCAGCTGATTACGAGCTATGCGCTGGGCGTTGCCATCGGAGCCCCGATTCTGGCGATGCTGACCCATAGGCTGCCGAAAAAACAGCTGCTCTGTCTGCTGATGATCTTCTTCACTTTGGGCAACGGCATTGCGGCGGTTGCGCCGAACTACAACGTGCTGATGGGAGCAAGGCTGTTTACCGCTTTGGCTCACGGAACCTTTTTCAGCGTCGGCTCTGTAATTGCGGCAAGTCTTGTGAAGCGGGGACGGCGCGCGGCGGCGGTGTCGATTATGATGGCCGGTCTCACCGTAGCCAATATTATCGGCGTCCCGATTGGGACGTTTATCGGCCAGCATCTAGGCTGGCGGGCGTCCTTTGGAGTCGTTGCCGTGATGGGCGTGCTGTCGCTTGCCGGCATTCTGCTGCTGGTGCCCGTAATCAAGGCGGAGGAGACGTCAAGCCTTACACGCCAGCTTCGTGCGCTGCTGCAGCCAAAACTGCTGCTGGTTCTGCTGACGGGAGCACTGGGATGCAGCAGTTTGTTCACCGTCTTCACTTATATTACGCCACTGCTGGAGGACATCTCGGGGTTCTCGGAGAGCAGCGTCGCCTTGATTCTTGTGCTGTTCGGAGTCGGTGTGATGACGGGGAATATCATAGGAGGCAGGCTCGCCGATTGGAAGCTTATGCCCGTGATGCTGGGGAGCTTCACGTTTCTGGCCGCCATTCTGGCATTTTTCGCGTATTCGGTTCACGTTCCGGCGCTCGCGGTTGGCACTATATTTCTGTGGGGAGCCTGCGCTTTCGGAGTCCTGCCCGGTCTTCAGATCCGGATTATGACGCTTGCGAAGGACGCTCCGGCACTGGCTTCGACTACAAATCATTCCGCGCTGAATTTAGGCAATGCTTTTGGCGCCTTTTTCGGAGGATTCATTATCACGCATATTGGTTTGGGGGCTCTGCCCTGGTTCGGGTCGCTGTTTTCCTTCATCGGGCTTCTGCTCACGGCTTCCGTCTATGTCTGGGACTTGAAAGGCGAAGCGCGCTGACGATACTGTAACACTGAATCATACTCTAAATCATTCCACTCTTGATATCCAAACAGTCCGGCTGACCCGCCGATCATTAGTTTGGGTGTTTTTTTAATTTACTACAAAGAGCAAGTTTACAAATGGAGTAGTGGAGAATATAATAATCATACCAAAAGTTGCACAAGGTAAACTTTTATGTGCTTGGCTAATTTTTTAGGCGAGGAGGAAAGGATCTATGATGGAACGTACTCAGACTATGGGCTTGGCCCAGCAAAACGAAAGACATCTTCTCGCCGCACGTTCCGCTATGCAAGGAAAGGGTGGAGGACTCAGCAGAATTCTGCCATTCCTTGGACCTGCCTTTATCGCGGCTGTCGCGTATCTCGACCCAGGCAACTTCGCGACCAATATTACGGCAGGCTCAAAGTACGGATACCTCCTGCTTTGGGTTATTGCAGCCTCTAACTTGATGGCCGTTCTTATCCAGTCCTTGTCCGCGAAGCTTGGGATCGCGACCGGACGTAATTTACCGGAAGTTGCGCGCGACCGATTCCCCAAGAGAGTCTCTTTCTTCTTATGGATACAAAGCGAACTGGTCATTATGGCGACCGATCTGGCGGAATTTCTAGGAGCGGCGCTCGGTCTTTATCTTCTGTTCGACATTCCCATGCTGCCCGCTGCGCTGATCACGGCGGTCGGTTCTTTTGCCATACTTGAACTGCAGCGGAGGGGATACCGTTCTCTTGAAGCGGGAATCGCCTCCATGATTCTGATCGTTGTGCTGGCATTCGCTTTTCAGGTCATCATGGCTAAACCGGCTGTGGGCGAAGTGTTTCATGGCATTGTGACACCAAGCTTCCAAGGCGTCGACAGCGTGCTGCTGGCCGCGGGTATTCTCGGGGCGACCGTCATGCCGCATGCGATCTATCTGCATTCCTCACTCACCCAGAACCGGATTGTCGGCAGAAACGATGCGGAGAAGAAAAGAATTTTCAAGCTGGAGTTCATCGACATTCTGGTTGCCATGTTCATTGCGGGCGCGGTTAATATGGCTATGGTGATCGTATCGGCGGCGACTTTTTTCAAGAACGGGCTTGCTGTTGAGGACCTGGATGAAGCCTTTCATCAATTCGGCCAGTTGGTCGGTCCGGTTACGGCCATTTCCTTCGGTTTGGGTCTGCTTATTGCGGGGCTCTCGAGCGCTTCTGTCGGCACAATGGCGGGTGATGTCGTTATGCAGGGGTTCATCAATAAAAGAATCAATCTGTATCTCCGCCGGGCGATTACAAGCATTCCGCCGCTTGCTGTTATCTTGTCGGGCGTCGATGCGACCCGGGCGCTTGTAATGAGCCAGGTTATTCTCTCCTTCGGCATCGCGTTTGCGCTGATTCCGCTTATTATCTTTACCAGCGACCGCAAGCTGATGGGCGGGCTGGTCAACCGCCGGATCACATCGGTGCTCGGCTGGGTTATTGCCGGTATTGTCGTCTCGCTGAATTTGTTCTTGATTGCCGAGACGTTGATTGCTTAACATCGGAATTCGAGCTGTATTAGAAAAAGAGCAACGGGTGTTGTCCGTAAAGGGCGGCACCCGTTTTTTACTTGGTAGGATATTAACGAAAATAGAAGTATAAACGCAGGAATGTCCGCCACCAACCCACCAGCCTACCAATTCCGAACCGGCTTATCCATGAACCCCCACGAACCCTCCGACCAATCCATAGACGACCCACCGACGTACCCACTACTTCTGTTCAGGGTGTGTCCGGTGCATGGTGGCTGGAGATTCCTGCTAGTGTGCAGGTTCTTCCGATGAATTTCGCGTGGGAAGAAGCAAAGGCTGCTAATGTGCATCCTTTCAGTTCATGTGGGCCGCAACGGAGAGATAGGAGGTGAAATACCTGCGCTATTGCAGGAATGGGTTTTGGAGGATGATTTTTTTCATGGAAAAAGATGTATGAATGCAGGAATTCTCCGCAACCCATCAACCAGCCAGCCCGCAACCAATCAACCAGCCAACCAATCCCCGCTACCGAACACCTTACCTTGAATGTGAACGGGTGTCCCGCTTATTGGCATCTGCCGCAAGCTTCTTCGGCAGCCGCCCCGATCCCTTAAAGGGAATTGGCGCTCGAAACCTCAGCCAGAGCAGGAGACAGCCCCACGCTTAATCGGCTGCAGGGCCAAGGGACAACGATTCCCCTTTTGCCACAGGAACCTGAATCTCCGTCAAATAATCCGCAGGATTCTTCTCCGACCAAGGTCCTTTGTGATAAATCGCCCGGGTCGGTCCCGCCATGTCATAACCGTTCTCCGCCATCCACACGCCCAGCGTATGATAGGCCTTGCTCATCTCCTCAAAAGTCTCGCTGTGAAACAGGACCGCCATTTGCGGCTCCGCTTCCAGTTCCTTCACACGAATGCGGTCCGTTCCGGCAGCTTCTCCCTCAATATGCAGCGTTACCTCAACATCCACATCCTGATCTTTGTACCCCTGATCGTGATAGATCGCGTAGCAGGGCCCGAGCGCCTTGACGCCGCTTGCTTCCGCGAAACGCGTGAGTTCCTCCCAGAGAACGCCTTCCGCGTTATATGCCGGAATAATGTCTCTGAGAGACAGCACCCGGTAAGCCGGGACGCTTTTTAATGCGATGGTATAGTCCATAGTTGAATCCTCCTTGGTTAAATGTTCAAGCATTCTGCCGACGCGCAGCAGTTTTTCATTCTCTTGTTCAATCGTTGCCGTGATCTCCTGTTTCCGCGTATCCAATAATTCGAGCAGACGCCGCGTATTGCCGCTCTCCTTCAGCCATTCCCCGATTTCCGGAAAGCCGAAGCCTATTTCCCTCAGAGACTTAATGCGATGGACCGTTTCAATCTGGCCGGCGGAATAATAGCGGTATCCCGAGCTTTGGTCAATTGCCGCAGGGGGCAGGAGCCCGATCTCGTCATAGTACCTTAGCATACGAATGGAAACCCTTGTCAGTCTGGAAAAATCGCCGATTTTTAGCATTATGCCTCCTTGTACCGTTATTCACATTCCGGAATGTAATTTAACTCTAAACCCTTCCACCTTGTGAGAGTCAATAGATTTGCGGAAATTCTGATGAAAGCTGCCGCGCTTGTACGTTAGCCGTCTCCCGCATGCTTCACTCGCCATACTATGCAGGTATAAGAGAGGAGTGATCTAATGGAAGCCTATTACAATTGTATGAGATGCAAGGGAAGAAAGGTTCGCATTCTGACGAGAGACGGCAGGGAGTATAGAGGCGTGATCAAAGACGTGGATAGACACTGTGTTTATCTGGAGCCTGAGCGCGGCTGTGTGAGAACATCGTCTTATCCTTATGGATATGGATATGGATATGGATATGGATATGGTTTTTCTAGTAGCGATATTATCACCCTCAGCCTGTTTACTCTGCTTGCGATCGCGCTAATCTAACGTCAGCGGTTCTCCATTAACACCGGAGAAAGAGCTATTCGAACCGTATATGAGCAAGAAAAAAACGGCCTGACGCTATCTCGTACGAGAAGTGCCAGGCCATCCTATTTTTCAGACGGATAAAAAGAAGGCAGGGCGGATCATCCTTTTGTTTTAGCATGGTAGGCGAATACGCTGCCGAAACGCCCCCTGTAGACGGGCTCGCCGAATGCCTTTCTCCAACCTTCAAACAGCCGGGAGGAGGCGGTGCTGCGGACGATGATGTATTCGGGCTTGTCGTAATCCGCAATGTCCGGCAAAACATCGGAGAAGCCGTACATTGACCGTTCAAAAGCGGTCCAGCCGTATGCGCCGAGCGATTCATCTGTAATGAAGGGGTCCTGCCTGCCGTCGCACAGCACATTGCCGCCGCGGTACATCACGTAGCCGGACGAGCCGTAAGGAGCCAGCACCTTCGGACGTGCGGTTCCCGCATGGTTTTTTAGAATGTAGGCCATTTCGTCGACAGGATAGCTTCGGGCATTTACGGCCGGCGGAGCGGCGAAGTTAATGATGCAGTTGACCAGCAGACCCGCTGCCAAGGCAGCCTGGATTGTACGGGGTTTAAGCCGGATATCCACCTTCCGCATCCAGGGAAAGGCTTCAAAGAATGCCCCCGCAAAATACGGAATGAAGAGCCACATGAACAAATTCTGCTTGAAGTTCGACACTCCCAGGTACAGAATCCCCAGCATCAGAAAGAACCGGAACGGTTTCCGGTACAGCGAGAAGGGCAGGGTCAGAGCGAAAAACAGCAGCAGCAGCGTTATGGCCGAGGTATCCCATTTGCCGAACGCAATCGGCTGCCATTCATTAATCAGCATGTTGAAGTCATTCTTGCTTACCGTCAAAATGTACAGCAGGCTCTTGATGCCGCCCGGATTCGGAAGACCAGCGATCACCACCCCGGCAAAGACGAGAATGCGGCGTTTATCCAGCTTTCCGGCGATCCAGGCTTCGAGAAAGGCCATACCCGTAAACACGACGATAACGAGCCAGACGCCCGCATGGAAATTGGCGATCCCGAAGGAAAGGGCGATCATGGCCGCAGCGGATTTTTTTATAGGTAGCATCTGGAATCTCCGCAAATACACAAAGAACCATACGATCATCCAGGAGGAGATCATCTGCGGTCTGCCCTTGAAATAGTTGTAGTAGATCCAGACGGATATCAGCAGCACAAAAGGCAGAAGGAGGGGATGGTCCTCCCTAAATCCCAGCTCCCTGCGCGATATTTTGGCCATTTGAAGCAGCCCGCAGATCAGAAGGAACAGACAGAGAGCCGTCAGCAGGTAAACGCCAGGCCAGCCCAATGCTTCGTACAATCCAGCCGCGACGATTTGAAATCCGAATTCATGCGGGATATAAGGCAGCTTGTCTCCGTAAAACGTATGTATCGCGTGATGCAGCACCGTATGATGCTCAAGCATGTACCGCCCCAGCTCGATATGCCAGAAGGTGTCCGGATCATTATAGGAATACTTAGGGAACAGACCCAGGATTACCGCTGCAACGAGCAGGACGTAAGCGGATTTTAACCATTTTATTTTTCTCGGCAAAAGATTCCCCCCAATTCTCTGCATGAACGATAGCCGTTCCTTTATAACTATAACTGATAAAAGCTATAAAATGATAATAATTGACCTGTCTTCCCTACTATGATAGCTTCTAAAGAGGGATATACTAATTGAGATAAAGATACTTGGAATTTATATGATGAAAGATGAGGCGGGTGGATATTGTTGGATCTTCATGTTACGAATAGTCCGTTTAGTCAGGAGCAGGCGGAGCTGCTGAACCGTCTTGTGCCAACGCTTACGGAGTCGCAGAGGGTATGGCTGAGCGGATATCTGACGGCTCTCGGAGCGGCTGCTGCTGCTCCTGTGGCAGGTGCTGCTGTAGGTCCGGCAGCCGTGCAGGCAGTACCTGGGCCTGTAAGCGCAGTGTCGAAGGAAGTAACCGTACTCTTCGGATCACAGACGGACAATGCCCGCGGCCTGGCGAAGAAATTTGCCAAGAAGCTGGAAGAGTCGGGATACCAGGTAACCCTGTCCGCAATGAGCGATTTCAAACCAAATGGTCTTAAAAAGGTGGAGAATCTCCTTATCCTGGTAAGCACCCACGGAGAAGGGGAACCGCCGGATAACGCCATTTCCTTCTATGAGTTCCTGCACAGCAAGCGGGCGCCGGAGCTATCCGCGATGCGCTATTCCGTACTGGCGCTTGGGGATTTGTCTTATGAATTTTACTGCCAGACGGGCAAGGATTTCGATAAGCGTCTGGAGGAGCTTGGCGGCAAGCGCTTGGTGCCGAGGGTCGATTGTGACGTCGATTTTAACGAACCGGCAGCCGAGTGGATGAAGGATGTCCTTTCTGCGCTAGGTGAAGGAACAGCTGTTCCGTCTGCCGGAGCCGCTGCCGTGACGCTTGCGGATATCGGCGCCGAACCGGAATATTCCAGAAGCAATCCGTTCTTTGCTGAGGTGCTGGAGAATCTGAATCTTAACGGCCGGGGATCGGACCGCGAAACCCGCCATATCGAGCTGTCTCTTGAAGGCTCTAATTTGAAATACGAGCCGGGCGACAGTATCGGGATCTTTCCCGAGAATCATCCAAGGCTTGTTGAGGAACTGATTCAGGCTATGGGCTGGCAGCCGGAAGAGAAGGTAGCCGCAGGCAAAAGCGGCGGACAGCTTCCGCTTCAGGAAGCGCTGCTCCGCCACTATGAGATCACGGTGCTGACGAAGCCGCTCTTAGAGCAGGCGGCAGGACTTGCGCCGGAGAGCGGACTGAAGGAACTGCTGGCCCCGGGCCGCGAGCAGGAGCTTCGGGCATATGCCGAAGACCGGGACCTGCTTGATCTGGCGCAGGACTATGCTTTAAAAGGAATTCCGGCAGGCGATTTCGTAAAAATCCTGCGGAAAATTCCTGCGCGCCTGTATTCCATCTCCAGCAGCCCGGAAGCCTATCCGGACGAGGTGCATATCACGGTCCGCGCTGTCCGCTATGAAAGCCAGGGAAGAGACCGCTACGGCGTGTGCTCCGTCGGGTTGGCGGAGCGGGTACAGCCGGGGGACAAGCTGCCCGTCTTTATCCAGAGCAACTCGAACTTCAAGCTGCCGGAGAATCCGGACACGCCGGTCATCATGATCGGTCCGGGAACGGGCGTTGCGCCTTTCCGTGCTTTTCTTGGAGAACGGGAAGAGACCGGAGCAGAAGGGAAGACATGGCTGTTCTATGGAGACCAGCATTTTTCCACGGATTTCCTTTATCAGGTCGAATGGCAGCGCTGGCTCAAGGATGGCGTGCTGACACGGATGGATGTCGCCTTCTCCCGCGATACCGATAAGAAGATCTATGTCCAGAATCGTATGCTGGAACGAGCCGGTGAACTGTATCAGTGGCTCCAGGAAGGAGCGGCGGTGTATGTCTGCGGAGACGAGAAGAGGATGGCGCATGATGTCCATACCGCGCTTGCCACGATTCTTGAGCAGGAAGGCGGACTCAGCTCCGAAGCAGCCGCCGAATATTTAACTCATATGCAGCAGCAGAAACGCTACCAACGGGATGTATACTAAGCCCTGTATCTAAAGAATCGCCGAGAGGAGTAAAGCAGCATGGCACTTAACGATAAATATCCGCCCCATGACGCTCCCCACAGCGATGTGGAGGATATCAAGCGCAGAAGCAATTATTTGCGGGGAAGCCTCGAGGAGACATTGGCAGATCCGATTACAGGCTCCATTCCCGAGGACGATAACCGTCTAATGAAGCACCACGGCAGCTATATGCAGGACGACCGGGATCTGCGGGCTGAGCGGGCCAAGTCGAAGCTTGAGCCGGCCTATCAGTTTATGCTGCGCGTACGCGCGGCGGGAGGCGTGGTCACACCGAACCAATGGCTGATGATGGACCGGATTTCCCACAAGTACGGAAATGGCACCATCCGCCTGACCACCCGGCAGTCTTTTCAACTGCATGGCGTTATCAAATGGAATTTGAAAAAGACGATTCAGGAAGTGAACGAGTCGCTGCTAAGCACGCTCGCCGCTTGCGGCGACGTGAACCGCAACGTCATGTGCAACCCGAATCCGTACCAATCGGAGATCCACTCCGGGGTCTATGAGTGGGCGCGCAAGGTCAGCGATCATCTCGACCCGCGCACAAGAGCGTACCATGAAATCTGGCTGGACGGCGAGAAGGTAGCGGGCAGCGAAGACGACGGCATCGAGCAAGAGCCAATTTACGGACCGGTATATCTGCCGCGTAAATTCAAGATCGGGATTGCTGTTCCCCCATCCAATGATGTGGACGTGTTCTCCCAGGACCTGGGCTTTATCGCCATTATTGAAGACGGCCGCCTTGCGGGCTTCAACGTAAGCGTAGGCGGCGGTATGGGCATGTCCCACGGCGATCCGAAGACCTATCCGCAGGTCGCTAAGGTCATCGGCTTCTGTACGCCGGAGCAGCTTATTGATGTCGCCGAGAAGACGGTGACTATCCAGCGGGATTACGGCGACCGCGCCGTCCGCAAGCACGCCCGCTCTAAGTATACGATCGACGACCGGGGGCTGGATTGGTTCAAAGGCGAGCTGACCGAGCGTCTAGGCTGGGCCTTACAGGAAGCCAGACCTTACCATTTCGACCATAACGGCGACCGCTATGGCTGGGTTAAGGGAAGCGACGGCAAGTGGCATTTCACGCTCTTTATCCAGAACGGCCGGATCAAGGATGAAGAAGGTTATGCGCTGATGACGGGTCTGCGGGAAATCGCGAAGGTCCACACCGGGGACTTCCGTCTGACCGCGAACCAGAACCTGATCATCGGCGGCATCAGCAGCCATAAGAAGAAGAAAATCGCCAGCTTGATTGAGGAGTATGGTCTGACCGACGGCATTCATTATTCGGCGCTGCGCCGGAATTCGATGGCCTGCGTGGCGCTTCCGACCTGCGGCCTGGCCATGGCTGAATCCGAGCGTTATTTGCCTACGCTGCTGGACAAGCTGGAGCCGATGCTGGAGGAGGCCGGGCTTCGCGACGACGATATCGTTATCCGCATGACCGGCTGCCCGAACGGCTGCGCTCGCCCAATGCTGGCGGAGCTCTCGTTCATCGGCAAGGCCCCGGGCAAATACAATATGTATTTGGGCGGCGGATTTGCCGGCAACCGGCTGAACAAGATGTACAAGGAGAACATCGGCGAAACCGAGATTCTGGAGACGCTCGGCCCAATCTTTAACCGTTATGCGAAGGAACGGGAAAGCGGAGAGCATTTCGGCGACTTCGTCATCCGGGCAGGCTATGTCCAGGAAGTAACCGACGGACGGAATTTCCATTCCTAAGATAATTGGACAAAAGGCACACTTTCCAAGGCGCTGTAGGCTGAACTATCTATGAGCCAGGGCGAACGTGCATTGAGGTTTCAATCAGCCATATTTGGGGTAATGATAAGCAGGTGGGAAGTGGAAGGTATCAATTGTCGGCTGGAAAGACATTTGAGTGTAATTCCGAAAGGTAGTTGATTCACCCATGTACTATCTGAAAGGCAGAAGAAGATCTTTACGAAGATCCATTCTTCGTCGCTGGATTTCAGAAAATTACCCTCGCAAAAGGGTATTAGCATAAATCATTCACTTCTCACCTTAAATGCTCTGCGGCTGGGCCGCAGAGCTTGCTTTTTATCCGGCTTATGCCACTTGTCCTACCGCTGACGGTAGGCTTTTTTGTGGAATGATTCGATATACCGGAAAAGCGAGCGACCGTCATCTTCGATAACAGCCCCGGTATCAAGCGGAAGCAGCATCGCCGTATACGGCTCCGGAACCCAAATATACTGATGGACGTACGCGGTCTTGATGAAGCCGCAGCGCTCCCAGAAATGAAATCGCTCGGCATGCTCGGGGGAATCTCCGGCTTCCACCTCAATGATAATCGCCGAGATGCCGTGCTCCTTGACCGCCCAATCGCGGATTTTGCCGAGAAGCGTTCTTCCGATGCCTTGGCCGCGCAGATCCGTCCGGACAGCCATATAGTCGATGATCAGCTTTTTGTCCGGTTCAGACCCGGCCAGTCCCGTGACTGCCATCGCCCCCGCCTCCCCCTCGCACATCAGGACATGCATGGCAGCGATGCCTCTTTCCAGCATATTTTTCAGCAGCCCCTCCGGTTTGGCCCCGCTTGGGAAAGCTTCCCGGTAGATCGGCCCGATCATTTTCCAGTACTCATTGTTCCAATGGATCAGCGTTACAAATTCCTGTCTCATCTTAAGTGCCTCCGGCTTCAATCTTTGTTGACCGTATTCACCGCATAAAATATGATCTATTTATATCATAAGTCTTTTTGGTAAAAAACACACAACGACACGGAGGAGAAAATGATGTACGATTCCATAATTTTTGATATTGACGGAACATTGATTGATACCGAAGAAGCTGTACTTAGAGGGCTGCAAACCATGCTCGAAACCGACTACGGCAGAGTGGTGGAGAGGGAGAAGCTTACCTTCGTGCTGGGCCTTCCCGGCAAGGATTCGCTGCCGCAATTAGGGATTGAGGATGTGAAGCGGGCGCATGACCGGTGGAATCATTTTATCCAAGAATTTTTTTATACGGCGAAGGTGTTTGACGGGATAGCCGAGCTGCTTGAAGGATTGAAGCTAAAAAAGGCGACTTCCGGGGTTGTGACCTCGAAGACTTCCCAGGAAGTGATCGACGATTTTAACCCGTTCGGACTTACAAAATACATGGCGTACACCGTATGCTCTAGCGATACGAACAAGCACAAGCCGAATCCCGAGCCGCTGCTGAAGTATCTCGAAATTTCGGGCGCCGCCCCCAAAAAATCGATCTATATTGGCGACACCATTTATGACTACAAATGCGCCAGAGACGCGGGAATCGACTTTGGCCTTGCGCTGTGGGGCTGCATTAATCAGGAGAACATCGACGCGAAATACAAATTCGAAAAGCCTACGGACATCCTTGAATTTGTCGAATCCGTGAAATGACCGCAAAGGGATAAAAAGGAGGCAGCGCATGAGTAAATTTTGGAGCGAAACGTTAAAAGGAATTACGCCTTATGTACCCGGTGAACAGCCCGGAGCCAGGAAGGTCATCAAGCTGAACACGAACGAGAACCCCTACCCGCCGTCTGCGCAGGTGCTGGGTGCGATGAAAGCCGCCGTTTCCGGACGGCTCAAGTTGTATCCCGACCCGGAATGTGCGGGACTTAGGAAAGCCGCCTCTGACTACTACGGTCTGCCTTTGGAGAATATTTTTGCCGGCAACGGCTCCGACGAGATATTGGCTTTTTGCTTCAAGGCTTTTTTCAACCCCGGTGAGACCATTCTATTTCCCGACATTACCTACAGCTTCTATGAAGTGTATGCCAGACTGTTCGGTATCTCCTACGAAAAAATTCCGCTGGACGAGCAGTTCGATATCCCGCTTAAGCCTTTCTTTGGGCCGAACGGCGGCATTCTGCTCGCCAATCCCAACGCGCCTACCGGCAAATTCACATCCGTAGACAGCATACGGCAAATTCTTGTACATAATCCGGATAAGGTCGTCATCATTGACGAGGCGTACATCGACTTCGGCGGGGAGTCGTGCGTACCGTTAATTCCGGATTATCCGAATCTTCTCGTTGTCCATACGTTTTCCAAGTCGCGTTCGCTTGCGGGGCTGCGTGTCGGATTGGCTTTGGGGCAGAGTGAATTGATTGAAGGACTCAACCGGGTGAAGAACAGCATTAATTCGTACACTCTGGATGCCGTTGCCCAAGTTGGGGGAGAGCAGTCTCTGCGCGACACGGAAACGTTCGAGCTCAATGTGGGCCGGATCATCCAGACCCGGGAACATACGGTCAAAGCGCTGCGGGACTTGCGGTTCGAAGTCGTAGACTCGCGGGCGAATTTTATTTTTGTGACTCATCCCGTTATTCCGGCAGTGGAACTGTTCGAGGCTCTTAGGCAGCAGGATATTATCGTCCGCTATTTCGCCAAGCCCAGAATTGACAATTATTTGAGAATCAGCATCGGGACGGATGAAGAAATGGAAGCTCTTTGCCGGGCGCTGGAAGGAATATTGGCAGAAAAGGCCGGTTGAAGAATGGAGACATAGTTTGCGCGGGAAAAATACGGCAACCCCGTGGCGGTTCGTCCGCAGGTTGGGGTAGTACCAGCGAAGCTGACACCACCCGCAAAGTAGATGTAATTAAATGGGAAACTTAATAATGACTTCGTTGTATTCCTGCTGGGCATCTGTGATCGCAAGCTTTGAATAAACTTCCAACGACTTACGGCTTTCGTGGCCGGAATACGGCTGTATGAGCGCGTCATCGATACCCTGTTTTTTAAGCTAGGTCAACAGGAAATGTCTCAGCTTGCGCGGTGACAGGTTTTGCGCAAGACCGGCTTCCTCCGAATATTTGGCCAGCATTTCCTTAAACGATTGAGGGAAAGGGACGATGCGATCTTTGCTCCCTTTGCCTTTATTAATCCGGATTTGGCAGTAATGAAAATCAACATCGGACAACTTGATATTAATTAGCTCGCTGACCCGAACACCGGTGTAGAGTAGCGTCTTGACGATCATCATGTCCTGAAAGTTCTTCGCTTGCCAAACCACATCGTAGTAGCGCTTAAGCTCTTCTTCTGTAGGTACATAGGGGAGCTTCTTGGCTGTTTTGGGAACCTCTACCTCCAGCTCCGCTCGAAGATGCTGAAACAGGCTTTTGAGGTAGGCATAATCTGGCCGTTCTCCCCGGAGGTACTTCGCCAGTTCCTTCGCTTTGCGTTTCGGAGAACTGCGTCTTTCACTCACGCAATCACACCTTCTTCCAACGGAAGGCGTTCACTCATATTCAGCCTGAATGTACCGTAAGGGTTTACGTGCGTGTAGATCAGCGGGGTAAGTGCCCGCAAGTCTTCCGGAGTCATCATATCAAACCATTTACGGTCAGGTAGGATGCTTTGCAGCATAATGGTATTAATGTACACCAGACAGTTTTGCAGAAGGTGAAGAGACAATACGGCCAGCTCTTGATCTTCTAATCGGTTGGTAGAGATTTCTCCGCCTTTGCCGTAAAAGATAAAGCTGTTGGCTGAGTTCCAGTTTTCCACGACATTCAATCCCTCGTTAATCTCGCGGCGCAGCTCTTCAGAGTGAAGGTAGTCGCACAGGAATATCGTTTTGACCGCTTTGCCGAGTTCGCCCAATGCTTGATAAGTCGGATGTTTTAAATTATTGCGGGTAAATCGTTTCAGGATCGCTTCCGTTTCGGCGGTTCCGAAGCGCAGGGCCGTTGCGTACTTCATCATTTGATCATACTGCTGCCGGATCAATTCCCAATTGATAGGCCGGGTCAGTATCGGCTGCAAATTTGGGAAGACATCCGTCATGCCTGGCTCGGGCCTGTACAGCTTTTGAGAATGAATTACTTTGAGCTGTGGCATGAGCTGATAGCCCAAAAGGTAGCAAAATGCAAACGCGACCTCGCTTTGGCCGTGCGAATCCACGTGCCAATAAATCATAACGCCGCGGCCGCGATATCGGATATGCCATTCCGTCATCAGATTTTGATCCCAAGCCCCAAACTTTTTCGAATCCGACGCACAAGAAGTCGTGACATCGCCCCAAATCTCTTGCATCCGAACACGAAAAATGGCATTCACCACTTCGGATATCGCGTTTCGAAGATTGTCCTTATGAATGAATTTCCTCCGAACGTACAGCAAATCCTTGTAGTTTTCCCCATGTTCACCGGCACTAACCCGTTTTAAGCCGATATTTGTTCCGAGGCCGTACAGAGATAGGATAAGTCTCTTTTGCAGCGTATCCCGTCCTAATGCTTCACGAACAGCAACGGTCTTGAACTTTTCTGTAAATCCAACACGAAGATCGGCTTCTTTTAAAATATCCAGGAGGCTTGTCATCGGCCAACGTCGAAGCATCTCTGCTTTAACACGTGATAAATTGACCGGCTCTGCTTGTGGTTCTAGCGGAGATAAACTAATCCATCCATTCCTTTTCTCCGTGATCCGAACCTTGGGGTTTTTCGGGAGTCCGGTATCGAGCTCTTCTAATCCTTCTTTCATGGCTTGCTTCAATTTTGCAATGAATGCTTCCGAGGTTGGTGCACCTCTGAAGAAGGAGGAATCGAGAAAGCAAAGGAAAAAATGCAAAACACACCTCCGACAGAAGGTGCTGGCCCAGCCCCAGCTTCTAACTAAAAGAGGATGTATGTCGAACACTATAATTTTATAACGAAGGGATTCCTTAAGGGGAATTCCCTTTTTCTTGACGCCCTTCGACGTATCCTCATTTTCATCCTATTACAGATTATGAACTGAAACTTTTATTCGTTGTTCTTATTTTTAGCGTCCGCCCCACATTTATCATGGGAGGTTACATTCATCAAGGTGCTCATGCTTCGTCTATTCACGTTCAGCGTAACACTCAACACTTATGGGAAGACATCTAGCAATGTAGTCCACAACGGAATCGGATAGGGACGCTTCACTTATGAAATGGCTTGCAAAATATTAACGATCTTCATTCCAATATTGGAATTGTCTATGATCTTCAGATATTCAGGTTTTAGCAATTGATACTGCTTCATGTAGTAGAAATCCATAATCGCTTGTTTCAAAGTGATATCATACTGAATCGAAAATGACGGCTCGATAAAGCGTCGCAACACAGCGTCATCTTGAACCATAAACAACACGGCATTCAATCTGTTGAAAATCTGTTGCTCCATACCGGATTCAAAAAAAGTTTGTAAGCTTTTATTCCGATTTTGTAGGGCAACGGACAGATTCTCAAAATGGTGTGGATAAAATTCCTTAAGATCTTGCAAGAACAAATCAGAGATATACGCGGCACACATCAAAGATTGTAAAAATGTTAATTGAAAACGATCCAAAAAAGAGACGGAATCGTCTTTGACAACGGTGTCAGCCTTCTTCGAATAATCAATGTAATAATCCACGACTTGTTCGATGATGTCGTCTTTGGAGGAAAAATGCTTATAAAGTGTCACTTTGCTGATATCCATATATTTTGCGAGATCGTCGACTTTCAGTTGGCTGAATTTTGTTTTTCTTATAATGGGCTTTATTTTTCCTACATATGAATCTACACTCACAGCTTTTCTCACGGATAAGTACCTCCCTTTGATGCCTACAAAACACATTATAACAAATTTGCTGCCCTTTATGTATGGAATTAATTAAATGAACTAAATTAATTAATTTAGTTTACTTATTAAATATATTGCTGTATAATCGCTCCTGTACCTAATCATCCGATTACGGATTATACAAAAGGAGGACGATTTAAATGGAATTATTCAGTAAGGGCAAATTCTCTGACAAAAAGGTCGTGATCACGGGAGGCAGCAGCGGAATCGGCCTTGCGACGGCGAAGTTGCTAGTGGATGAAGGCGCACACGTTCTGATTACTGGACGTACTCAGGCGACGTTGGATGCGGCTCGTGCACAACTCGGCAACAACGCAATCGCGGTCATAAGCGATGCCGCCTCATTGAAGGATATCGCCGCGTTAGCTGATCGAGTGAAGGCTGAATTTGGAACAATAGATGCCCTGTTCGTTAACGCTGGTGTCACGGGGTTTGTCCCTTTCGAGACAATGACAGAAGAAAAGTACGACGAGATACTTACAATCAATGCCAAAGGACCGTACTTTACCGTGCAGAAACTCGCTCCGTTGCTGGGCTCAGGTAGCGGGGTAGTCCTTACCACCTCAATCGTGAACGTAGTGGGTCTCCCAATGCTCAGTGCTTACTCAGCTAGTAAGGCGGCGCTGCGCTCCATGACTCGAGGTCTGGCGCGCGAGTTATTACCTCGAAATATTCGCGTCAACGCAGTCAGTCCCGGCGTTATTGACACAGGCATCATGGAAAAGTCAATGCCGGAAGAAGCTGCCAAGCAGACAAAGGCACAGATGAGACAGCAGATCCCAATGCTGCGTTTAGGCGATCCAGTGGAGGTAGCCAAGGCTGTTGCATTCCTGGCATTTGAGGCCACCTATACCACAGGGGCTGAGTTCCCTGTCGATGGAGGCGGCTCCCAGATCTAAGCTCCTCAGTTCGCACACCTGGCTATTAAAGCGATAGAAGGGGAGCGCATAGCTTCCCTCATGGCAGAGAACACGATTTTATCAGAGCGAAATGGAGGGAACATGGCTATGGAGAATACCATGCGGACAATCCGGTTTCACGAATACGGAGAGCCAACTGATGTCTTGTGCTTGGATGAGGTGGCGATCCCAGAGCCAGGGCCGGGACGCATTCGCGTGCGAGTACGCGCTTGCGGCTTAAATCCGGTTGACTGGGTGACGTGCCAAGGCCACTTTGCCGGTCAACTGCCCTTGCCTCGCGGAATCGGGCTGGACGTGGCAGGTATTGTAGACGCAATCGGAGAGGGCGTAACCGATGTAGCCATCGGCGATTCTGTTCTGGGTGGCGCAGACTTCATGAATGGATCGAGCGCCGGTGCGTCAGATCAAGCGATTATGTACTACTGGTTCCGCATGCCGGCCGGACTTGACTTTGTTCAAGCTGCAGCGTTGCCAATGGCAGTCGAAACCGCTTATCGTGGCATTGATACTCTTGGGGTGAAATCGGGTCAGACCGTACTCGTGCACGGAGCCGGCACCACGGTAGGGTACGCCGCCGTTCAAATTGCCCTCATGCGCGGTGCCCGCGTGATCGCAACCGCTGGTCCCACCTACGCCGACAAGCTCCGCTCAATGGGGGCGTTGGTGACCTCGTACGGTGATGGAATGGTCGAACGAGTGACCGAACTGGCAAAGCAACCGGTTGATCTTGCCCTGGATACGGCGCCAATCAGCGGTTCATTGAAAGATCTGGTCCAAATCGTCAACGGGCATCCCCAGCATGTCCTAACCGTCAGCGATTTCGCCGCAGCCTCTGAACTTGGCGTTCGCACCAGCTATGGAGAACTACATACCGCACGTTATGACGTTGTCGGCGACTTTGCCGGGTACGCAGCGGACGGCAAGTTCACTATTCCGGTCGCGAAGACTTTCGAACTCGAAGAATGGCGTTCAGCTGTCGAAATCAGCCTGAGCGGGGGTGCCCGCGGTAAACTGATCCTCCTGCCCGACTCCGACTGATAAGCACATATTACTGGTGAAATTCTGAATGAAGGAGGACATGCTTTGAGTAAGAACCAACGAGAACATATTGCACTGATTACAGGCGCAAGTAACGGGATCGGGTTGGCATTGACCCGGAAAATGCTATCGGAGAACTGGCAGGTGGTTGCTTTGAACCGGTCGGATTTTCCAGCGGACGATAGATTTCTCCAAAATCATCTCAAGGACGGACGGCTCCGAGCCTATAAAGTGAAGGATCTCACCGATTATGGCAGCTTGAGACACGCTTTGGAAGAAATCAAAAGCAAGGAACAGCGGATCGATATTTTGTTTAACAACGCCGGAGGAGGCTTAAGTGAGCTGCGCTATTCGAAACAAGGCCGCGAATTGCATTATGAATTGTTGACGGTCGTTCCTTTTATTATTCTGATGGAATTGAAGGAGCTGCTCAATAACGGCAGCTTAAAAACCGTGATTAACACTTCGTCGCAGGTGTTTAGATTTACGAAGGAGTTTACGATCGAAAAATTGGAGCATCCCAAAACCTTCCGCAAAATGTATGGACCCTATGCGACTTCAAAGCTGGCTCTTTCGTTGTGGACCCAAGCCGTCGCACCGCAGCTTGCAAAGGAAGGCATCAAGATCCGTAGCGTTGACCCAGGCATTAACAATACGCTAAGAAAAGGAAAAGATTCCGGACTGACCGCAGGGTTTGAACTGTTTATGAAGTTTTTTTCCTCTCCGCCTACTCATGGAGCCAACCTATTATACGAGGGAGCTCTGGGCAAAAACAGCAATGAGACCGGCGTGTTTCTGTTCAAAGATCGGATTACGGACTTGAAATTTACAGAACATGCGCAGCGTGTGCTGGAAAAAGTCTCCGATATATATAGCCATGAATTTCTTGGCGGGAGTGTTCAACGATAACGCAGAAAAATAGTTCATGAGGCCACCGCAAATGAATTAACCGGGTGGCCTGCCCCCTCCTGGATAGGCTATAATCAGAAGAATCAATGGTCCACGGTTCGTGGATGATTGCAATTTGACTTTGTCCTTGGAGGTCGACAGCCATGAACGCTCCTTCCGCAGACCGCATCAAGATCGCGCCAGGTTTCTGGACTAGCTTGAGGGGGATAGGGATAGAACCCATTGATGTAGCGCGCCAAGCACGTCTACCGCTAACCGTCATCACCGAACCGTTAGTCACGACCGCACAATATTATTCGATCTGGCAAGCTTATTCCGAAATAGTCGGGGACATCGCTACAGGAATCGTCAAGCTTGCGACCGCGTACGAGACAGCACAGTATCCGCCGGATGCTTTGGCGACCTTTCACGCTTGCGACTACCGGGACGCGCTGAACCGAATGGCGCGCTATAAGCAAATGTGCCCTCCGGAAAACTTGAAGATTCAGGAAGAAGACGAGCAATACTCGATTGAATTGGAATGGCAGCATGCCGAACTACCCGGACCGCCGGTGCTTGTCGGCATTACGCTCGCCTATCTGCTTGAGCTCGGGCGTCGGGGAACCGGTCATCATCTGAAGGCACATTCCGTCGAATTCATAAACCCCATGGGCGATGTTGAAGCTCTTGAAAGTTATTTCGGTTGTCGCGTTCGGATGGGGACGGGACGCAATCGGCTCATACTGAATCGCGAAGATCTGGACCGTCCCTTCACGTCGTACAACGAAGAACTTCTCGAGATTCTGACTCCCTCCTTGGATCGTACGCTGGAAGAACGACAGAGCCAGCTCACC
This sequence comes from Paenibacillus zanthoxyli JH29, assembly GCF_000520715.1. Lineage (GTDB taxonomy): Bacteria > Bacillota > Bacilli > Paenibacillales > Paenibacillaceae > Paenibacillus_AQ > Paenibacillus_AQ zanthoxyli. Next base: position 6,194 of record NZ_ASSD01000557.1, on the reverse strand, counting down.
ATGAGCGCTAAGGTGCAGTGGCTCCTGTCTCGGTGCCTAACTCGAGGGAGAATCGACATCAAAACCGTAGCCTCCGAGTTGGGGATGAGCGAGCGCACCTTGCAGCGAAGGCTGACGGAAGAAGGCGAAAGCTTTAAACAGTTGCTGGCGAAAACGAGGCGGGAGATGGCCGTCGCTTACTTGGCAAACCCTGCGCTGGAGATCAAAGAGGTCGCTTTTCTCGTCGGCTACGAGGACCAAAATTCGTTTTATCGCGCGTTTCGCTTATGGACAGGGGAGACTCCTGCCAATTGGCGTGTCACGCAAGAGAATTGGCGTTCCGTGCTAGTTACCGAATAGACGAAACGATGTATCATGATCCCTATCCTAGACACAAGGAGTGCAGGCAGATGGATATGGGATTAAAGAATAAGACAGCTTTAGTAACGGGATCAACTAGAGGCATAGGAAAAGCGATTGCCTTTGAACTTGCCAGGGAAGGCGTTCATGTTCTCATAAATGGTCGTAACAACGATGACGTAGAGCGTACGGTAGCTGAGATTCAAGCGGCGTTCCCGGAAACGGAACCTCGAAATGCAACCGCCGATCTCGTCGATTCGCGGCAAAGAGAAGCTTTATTCTCGAGTTTCCCCCACGTCGATATCCTCGTCAACAGCATGGGCATCTATGAGATCATGTCCTATGACAACGTAGACGATGCTGTATGGGAGAAGTACTTCCGCACGAACTTTCTCGCCGCCAACGCCTTAAGCAAGTTTTATTTGCCTTCCATGCTGAGACGCGAATACGGCCGTATTATCTTCATCGCGAGTGAGGAGGCCGTCATGCCTTCTGGACAGATGCCTCAATACGGTGTGACCAAATCCATGCTGTTGTCATTGTCCAAGAGCTTGTCCAAACTGACCCGCGGCGCCGAAGTTACAGTGAACACGATCCTGCCGGGACCGACCCTCTCCGAGAACGTGCTGGAGATCATCGAGAGCATTTATTCGAACGAAGAGATGACCTTCGAGAGTAAAGAGAAAGACTTTATGTCGAAAAACCTGCCTCAATCCGAAATCGGGCGGTTTATCAGACCAGTGGAGATTGGCCGATTGACTGCTTTCATTTGCAGCCCGATGGCCTCCGCCTTCAAAGGATCCCCGATCCGAATAGATGGGGGAATGGTACCGACAATCTTTTAATTTTTTGCGTGCTGATCAGAAAAAGAGAGTGAGCTCCCTCACAGGCATTGGGCCGGCGGGGGAGCTCGCTGTCTTTCTCTAGAGCTTTATCTCGACCAATTGAATGGGTCGTCTCAGACAAAGTCTTTTTCACTGCCGACCAGCTGGAAGCTTAAATAATCATGCTCCCTAAACTGTTTGTTTGAGCATTCTCAACTCAAGGGTCTGACAGGTTTGCGAACGCATAGTCTCGAGAACTTGTACACCATCAATCCTTAAACTTTGAGCAAAGGCGTTTTAGCTTGATTCTTGCTTCGTCGGTAGTAAACTGCCAGTCCACGCCTTTTTGGCTTTGATATCGGGTATGATCCCATGCCAACAGTCCAGAGCCAGCTCGGAGAGGGAGGGATGTGGTCGCTCTATAAAATACTGGACTATTCGTTCCGAAAGATTATACTGTTCCTACATTAAAGGGGGGGGGATCAAAATCGGACGTTCAAAAGAGTTTGACAAGGTGGACGTACTTCATAAGGCAATGTTAGTTTTTTGGGAAAAAGGTTACGAAGCAACAAGCATACCGGATTTATTAGAAGCGATGGAATTAAGCAGATCAAGTTTGTACGAAACGTTTGTGGACAAAGAGACGCTTTATGTTGAGGCACTGCGTCATTACAAAAAAACACGCGAATATAAAACAAATCTCTTGGTCAATGCTTCTTCCGCAAAAGCTGGAATACGGCACTATTTTGACTATCATATTGCTTCCGCGTTTGATGAGAATTTGCCCAGAGGCTGCTTGATTACGAACGCAACCATTGGCTTGGATACACCGGATGAACAACTTCGTACAATGATACAAGACGGTTTCGAGGAATTGGAACAGGGCATTTTATGAGCTTCTCCGGAAAGGACAGCAGACGGGAGAAATCGATCCCAACAAAGATATTAAATCGCTGTCTCACCTATTGCTAAATCTTAATCACAGCATCAATGTAGTATCCAAGCTGAAAATGGACAAAAAGAAGATTTATGACATGATGAACTCCGTAATTGAGATGTTATGAGTATCTTTATTTAAAATTATTGGAATGTTCGTTCTGGAAATTAACGCTTATTCGACAAATAAAGGAGTGCAAACAATGAGTTCAATCGCAAATCAAAAAAATGAGAAAAACCAAATGTCCACGCCCCAAGCTGAGAAGAGGACGATCGAGGCGCCTCCGTCTTCTCGACCCGAGCGGGAATTGGCCGGATTCAAGCACCTCTTTCAGACTGTGGACGGTATGAGACTGCATTACGTGGCCGGAGGGAATGAGGATGGTGACGTGGTTGTGCTTCTCGCCGGATTTCCGGAGAGCTGGTACGCATGGCGTAAGATCATGCCGCTGCTCGCTCCGACTTACAAGCTCATTGCATTGGATCTACCTGGACAGGGTGATTCTGACCGTCCGGCGGTCGGCTACGACACGAAAACTCTGGCGATTACAGTACACAAGTTCCTCGAGCAGCTTGGGACGAAACGATATTTTCTCGCCGCTCACGATGTTGGTGCGTGGGTCGCCTATACCTATGCGGCGTTGTTCGGCGATGAGGTGCGGAGTTTAGCTCTTATGGATGCAGGGATTCCAGGTATCACCTTACCGGACGCTCTGCCAACCGCTCCCGAGCGGGCATGGCGGACCTGGCATTTCGCATTTCACGCAGTCGCAGACCTTCCGGAAATGCTGATCGCCGGCCGAGAGCGTGAATATCTCGATTGGTTTTTGCGGCGAAAGGCGGCTAACCCGGAGGCGTTCTCAGAGGCCGACATCGAGGAATATCTGCGCGTTTTCAAGAAGCCCGGCGGGCTACGTGCTGGCCTCGCCTATTACCGCGACGCATCCTTGTCTGCTCAACAAAACCGCGAACTATCCGCCATGGGAAAACTGAAGACACCCGTTCTCGCTCTTGGCTCGGATCAGGGTTCCATCACAGATATGGTCACTCCCCTCAAGGCCTTTGTGCAAGATGTACGGGGTGGCGCAATAAGCTACTGCGGCCACTTCCTCCCAGAGGAACAGCCAGAAGTGGTAGCTGAAGAACTTGCGGATTTTTTCAATCTCGGTTGAGAATTTGACGGCGACGTTGCTTGGTCTTCTTCCTCTCCTGTTCCGCCACATAAGAGAGCATGATTAGGATCCCGAGACCCTCTTTTATTTTGCTATGCTTGTGTTGTCTCGAAAAGCATGTTTTTTGAGACTTGGAAATTTTGGGCATGGTTGGATTTGAGGAGTTGCTTCCTTATGAAGAAAGTTAAGCTGGGTAGTGCCGCCAAGCAGTTTCAATGTGATTGTGACTGCCATAAACGGAACTGATCTTCAACTATGGAGATCAGTTCTGTTTATTAGGAATAAGGCCGAATGACACCTGATTATACCATGTAATTCTACTCCGGGGTTAAATAAAAATCCGCCCCCTCCATTGCGTAAGCGTTACCCACTTTTTCCGGATCGAACAGATGGATAATGTGAGCCAAATGCTTGCTCGTGTTGGCTTCTAAATAACAGGCACTCCCTCCATGGGCTTGAATCCAAAAAACCAAATTCATTGCCGTTGTCGTAACGCCTACCCGTCGATCGCTGCCAGCTACGGCAATCCGTATGTTTTTACAGTCAAATGAATCAATTTCATAATTGCTTTTTCAAAAGAAGTATAGATTGCTCCTACTGTTAAACTTGTGTTTTTTTAAAGCCTAGGCTGCTTTTGTTAACTTGCTTTGTAATTGTTTGCGAATACGATCTGCTGCCAATTTTGAAGCGTTATATACAAGGATGACCAAGTCAAAATGGACTTTAGCTCGCTTTCCTGTTCGATAGCGGACATTGTTCAACTGGAAAAACTCATTCAAATATGCATTTACACGTTCCACGGCCGTTCGCTTATCATAGAGTTCTTCCCACGTTTTTGTCCCTCAGGCAGGAGCAGGGTACTTTCGAAGATCGGTTTTAATCCTGATTTTGTAGACTTTTTGGCATAGCGAATCTCGAATCAACGGGCAGTCCTTACATTCTTTCGGCCTCACATATTTTAGCGTTTTATATTTCTTGTCAAAGCTGTCGTAGCGATAGGAATGTTCTCGTACACATGTAGGGGCAAAATGTTCGTCAAATCCAATCACTTCCCCTTCATTCCTTTTGTTGTACGCAATATTCGCGTGAGCTTCCATTCGTTGAATTTGTTCGTAGATCGGCGTATAGTCATACCCGGCATCCATGACTCCATAACGCATCGAGAACGTGGATGATGACTGAATGCCTTTTAGCAGAGGGATCGCTGCTTTCCCATCGTTCATGCTACCAGAGGACATCAGCGATTGAAGAATATACTGACTTTTTGTCCCAACAGCAAGATGAGCTTTGTAGCCGAACCAGAACACTGGTAAGTGGAAGTGACAAATAACAATGAGCCTGAACAGATTTGTGGTCAGGCTAGCGTCTTTAGGCGCAGTTTGGCAACAGGGGGGGTTATACCCCAAGTGCAAACCACCCGTTGGACGGGTGGTCATGATTCTGCGCTAAATTCAGTGAAAAAACTTGCGTTCCTCCGAATAACCGCCGCGGCCAGCTCATATAGTCTGGTTAGGGGAACGCGGTTCATCGGTTGGAATGAGCGTTTACTGCGGCGAGAAGCGGTGCTTATAGCTGACAGTCGATTTGGGGGCTGTGCCTGGAAAATAAGCTTTCCCGGGCACAGCCTCTTTTGTCTTTCCACTTCCTAAGCGTGAAGGAGGGTTTCCGGTGATACGTCTCAATGGCGGGAGTCTGACGCTGGAACAAGTCGCACAGGTGATTTACTTCAATGAGCAGGTGGAAATCCGTGATGAGGCCTGGGCCAAGATCAAGCGCTCCAGAGCGGTTATCGATTTAATTGTGGAGCAGGGGCAAAAAGTCTACGGCGTAACCACAGGCTTTGGGAAATTCAGCGACACCGTCATATCGGCCAAAGACGCCGAGAAGCTGCAGATCAATCTGATCCGCAGCCATGCCTGCGCGGTGGGCGAGCCGCTGCCACCGGATACGGTCAGAACGATGCTGCTGCTGAGGGCCAACGCGCTTGCCAAAGGCTATTCTGGCATTACAGCCAGTGTGCTGAAATTGCTGGTGGATATGCTGAACGCTATGATCGTCCCGATCATTCCGTCCCAAGGGTCGCTCGGGGCAAGCGGCGATCTGGCGCCGCTCTCGCACTTGGCTCTTCTGCTTGTAGGGGAAGGCGAAGCATTTTATCAGGGAGAGCGATTACCGGGGGCAGAAGCGCTGCGCCGCGCCGGCCTGAAGCCTGTCACGCTGAAAGCCAAGGAAGGATTGGCGTTGATCAACGGCACCCAAGCGATGACGGCGATTGGAGTCATGGCTTATCTGGATGCCCAGCGGCTTGCCCTCCTCGCGGATGGCATTGCGGCGCTGACGCTTGAAGCTTTAAGAGGCATCACGGACGTCTTCGCTCCAGATTCTCATTTGGTTCGGCCATACCCGGAGCAGCATCTGGTCGCCGGGCGTATTCTAGGGATGCTGAAAGGCAGCTCGCTTACGACCGTTCAGGGTGAAATCCGCACACAAGACGCCTATTCTCTCCGCTGTATTCCGCAGGTCCATGGCGCTGTGCAGCAGGTGCTTACCTACGTAAAAGAGAAGCTGCTGATCGAGATCAATTCAGCCACGGATAACCCGCTTGTGTTCCCGGATTCCGGGCAGGTCGTTTCCGGGGGCAATTTTCACGGCCAGCCTATTGCGTTCGCGATGGATTTTCTGAGTATCGGCATGGCCGAAATTGCCAGTATTTCGGAACGCCGGATAGAGCGGCTGGTTAATCCGCAGTTGAATGATTTGCCCGCCTTTCTAAGCCCCAACCCGGGGCTGCAGTCCGGGATGATGATTACCCAGTATACCGCAGCTTCCCTTGTCTCGGAGAATAAGACGCTGGCGCATCCCGCAAGCGTCGATTCGATTCCCTCATCCGCGAATCAGGAGGACCATGTGAGCATGGGCACAA
>NZ_ASSD01000556.1 GCF_000520715.1 Paenibacillus zanthoxyli JH29 | reverse complement strand
CTTCCACCTCCAACCTATCTACCTCGTCGTCTTCAAGGGGTCTTACTAACTTGGGAAATCTCATCTTGAGGGGGGCTTCACGCTTAGATGCTTTCAGCGCTTATCCCGTCCGTACGTAGCTACCCAGCCATGCTCCTGGCGGAACAACTGGTGCACCAGCGGTACGTCCATCCCGGTCCTCTCGTACTAAGGACAGCTCCTCTCAAATTTCCTACGCCCACGACAGATAGGGACCGAACTGTCTCACGACGTTCTGAACCCAGCTCGCGTACCGCTTTAATGGGCGAACAGCCCAACCCTTGGGACCTACTTCAGCCCCAGGATGCGATGAGCCGACATCGAGGTGCCAAACCTCCCCGTCGATGTGGACTCTTGGGGGAGATAAGCCTGTTATCCCCAGGGTAGCTTTTATCCGTTGAGCGATGGCCCTTCCATGCGGTACCACCGGATCACTAAGCCCGACTTTCGTCCCTGCTCGACTTGTGGGTCTCGCAGTCAAGCTCCCTTCTGCCTTTGCACTCTTCGAATGATTTCCAACCATTCTGAGGGAACCTTGGGACGCCTCCGTTACACTTTAGGAGGCGACCGCCCCAGTCAAACTGCCCGCCTGACACGGTCCCCGTACCCGCTTAGGGTACCAGGTTAGAACCTAGATACGATCAGGGTGGTATCCCAACGGCGCCTCCACCGAAGCTGGCGCTCCGGCTTCCAAGGCTCCCACCTATCCTGTACAGATCGTACCCAAGTTCAATATCAAGCTGCAGTAAAGCTCCATGGGGTCTTTCCGTCTTGTCGCGGGTAACCTGCATCTTCACAGGTATTAAAATTTCACCGGATCTCTCGTTGAGACAGCGCCCAAGTCGTTACGCCATTCGTGCGGGTCAGAATTTACCTGACAAGGAATTTCGCTACCTTAGGACCGTTATAGTTACGGCCGCCGTTTACTGGGGCTTCGGTTCACAGCTTCGGGTTTAACCCCTAACCGCTCCCCTTAACCTTCCAGCACCGGGCAGGCGTCAGCCCGTATACTTCGCCTTGCGGCTTCGCACAGACCTGTGTTTTTGCTAAACAGTCGCTTGGGCCTTTTCACTGCGGCCCCCTCGGGCTATTCACCCTACCGAGGCACCCCTTCTCCCGAAGTTACGGGGTCATTTTGCCGAGTTCCTTAACGAGAGTTCTTCCGCGCGCCTTAGAATTCTCTTCTCGCCTACCTGTGTCGGTTTGCGGTACGGGCACCTTCTCCTGGCTAGAGGCTTTTCTTGGCAGTGTGAGATCATGACCTTCGCTACTG
>NZ_ASSD01000555.1 GCF_000520715.1 Paenibacillus zanthoxyli JH29 | reverse complement strand
GCGGATTTCTCTGCCTTCCGGTGTGATGGCGCAGGCCACAATGTTCTTTTTGTGAACGTCAAGCCCGCATGCATGACTGTAAACGACGTCCATCCAAGACCCTCTCCTTACGGCTTTTCAAATTGAAGGGGCTGGTGCAACAACCGCATATGGTTATTCTATCCTGCGTGCTTCCGAATTGGAGCAACATTCTGTGGTGCACCTGGTCGCTGGGGTCAGTCTAAAACTCGGGCTCGAGGCACCATTGACTGCCGACCTCCCTTCGCCAGCCGTAAGTCAATTATACCGCGAACCATTATTTTCATCATCTGATGGCGCCGCGTTAGCGGCATGGG
>NZ_ASSD01000554.1 GCF_000520715.1 Paenibacillus zanthoxyli JH29 | reverse complement strand
CGGCTACATCCGTCGTTCCGCCGCCGATGTCGACGACCATATTTCCGCTAGGTTGATAAATATCCATGCCCGCTCCGATTGCAGCGGCCTTCGGCTCCTCTTCCATGAAGACTTCCTTTGCCCCGCTGCGCTCCGCCGCTTCACGGATCGATTTCTGTTCGACAGAGGTAATATTCGTAGGGGCGCAGATCAAAATGCGAGGACGCGCATACCAGGTGCGGCCGCCCACGCGGTCGATGAAATATTTCAGCATCGTCTCCGTAATTTCAAAATCGGCGATAACGCCGTCCCGGAGCGGACGAATCGTTGAGATGTTTCCCGGGGTGCGGCCGACCATACGGCGCGCCTGTTCTCCCACCGCAAGGACCTTCTTCGTGTCGCTCTCAAGCGTGACCACGGAAGGTTCATCCAGAACGACTCCTTTTCCTTTAACATGAATCAGCACATTGGCTGTACCGAGATCGATTCCGATGTCCTTGCTAAGCATAATGAAAGAGCCCCCAAAGTATTATTTTAGATGAGAGAGATGAGTTAGTACCAAATTTAAAATTACCATACTTTAGGGGATGAGTTCAATGATATTTTATGGCTTTATCGCTACGGCCACCTCCCGCTTCTTCCCCGTGTTTTTCTTATATTTGATTTTTGTAGCCTCGCCCCCCCGGAGATGACGGATCGATTTGTGGTATTCAAGAATGTGCTTCACCTGATCGGCCAGATCAGGATTAATTTCCGGCAACCGCTCGGTTAGATCTTTATGCACCGTGCTTTTGGAAACGCCGAATTCTTTGGCTATGGTCCGGACCGTATGCCTGGTTTCCACGATGCAGCGTCCGATTTTAATCGTACGTTCCTTGATGTAATCGTGCACGCTCCCGCCTCCCAACTGTGGATAGTTTGGTACATTATATGAGTGGCGGGCCTATATATTCGCGCTTTAGCGGGATGACAAGCCGGGGCAGGCTCATTTTATTTGCGGGACAACCGTAAAATAGCCCTAGAAAACGGGGACTATGCTCCTATGCCGGAAGACATAACACGAAAAAACAGGAGGACGAGCGTCCCCCTGCCTTGCGTTAAAATATGATCTTGCTTATTTATTTTGTGCTTTTTGCGGAAGCAGTTCCGAAGGATTAACGGGCTTGCCGTCCTGGTACACCTCAAAATGCAGGTGGTTGCCCAGATCCTTCTCGATTTCATTGCGTCCGGCGCTTGCTAGCGTGTCACCCTGCTTCACCTGGTCGCCCTGTTTTACTTTGGCTTCACCGAGACTTTGGTAGACGGTCTTCAGGTTGCCTTGGGTCACTTCCACCACTGTGCCGAGCGTAGCCACGTCTTCGACCCGGGTCACTTCGCCGCTGATGGCGGCCTTAACGTCAAATGTCTTCTTATCTTCGCGGGCAAGATCGATGCCGGTATTGGGCGTAAAGGTATCGCCGCTCTGTACCATAGCCTCGACGTGATTCTGTTCCGTGCCATTCTCGTCATAGTACGGTTTGACGACTTGCACGTCGCTTGGGTTGGCCACCGGCCAAGCCAGGCTCTCCGCCGAAGCGGTAACCTCCAGCGCTTTCGGGTCTTTTCCTGCATCCGCAGCCCCGGCCGTATCGCCGGAACCTCCGACATCCTCAGAGACAACGGCGGCGGTGTCTGTCGAAAGCGGCTTTTGGCCGGCATCCTGATAGACCCACACCAAGGTTAGTATAATTGCCGCTGCCGCTGTGTAGACTGCCGGAAATACCCAACGTTTAGAGAACAGTTTGTTCAATGAAGAAGGCTGGCTGCCGGTTTCGCTCGGTTTGGTTTTGAGAGAATCTTCATTGGACGGTTTGTTTTTGTCTTGTTCATTCATTTGCTATCACCTCAGTAACCAGTGTTACCGGGCGATTCGCTTTTATACGTTTCTTTCACTTTATTTTTTCAAAAGAGTTGAGACTTGCGTAAACGATATTCCGCTGTAATAGTGTTTGAGAATCTGCGTTGCCGTGTTGCCCTGCTTCGCCATTCCATTCGCTCCCCATTGGCTCATGCCGACGCCGTGACCGTTGCCATAGGTGGTAATGGCAATCTTACCGTTACCCATCGTCCAAGTGAACTGGCTGGAGCGCAGCCCGAGCTTCTCCCGCACTTCACGTCCTGTAAACACCTGGCCGTCAATCGAAATCTCTTTAACCCGGTGGCCTGCGGTAACGGACAGCACCTCTATCCGCGGCACGCCCGCGAAGGTTTGTCCCGCAGAGACCGGCATGACCTTCCCCGCCGCAGCGCCCGAAGGGGCGAACACTTTCTGCGCGCCTGGTCCGAAGCCCCCCTTGATTCCGAGCTTCTCTCTCAAATCGGAAACGCTGAAGGTTGCGGTAGCCCTAAGCCCCGGCGTTACTTCCCGGTCCCAGGGACTCGCCACGCTGCGCAAGTAAGGAACGGCCGCCTTCCAATAATCCTCCGAGTTCTCCGTGTACCCTCCGCTCGAGGCGAAAAAAGAGGCTGTAATCGGCTCTCCCTTGTACGTCATCACGATGCCGCGCGTTTCCAAGGCCGCGCGGCGGAGCTTGGCCAGGTCGGCGCTGCGGCCGGCCTTCGCCCAGTCCCGCTGCAGCACAGCGGACGAGACGTAAGCCTGATGGCTTACGGTGTCGGTCACATCCGCGGCCGCAGCGGGAACCCCGCTTCTGTCGCCGGCCCGCAGGCGGCGGACGATAAAGGTGCGGGCCGCAACCGCCTGCGCTTTGAGCGCTTCGAGCTCAAAGTCGGACGGCATTTCGGCCGCAATGACGCCGGTGACGTAGTCCTCCAGCGGCAGGGTTTCGATTTGTCGGGTGCGCGACAAATACACGGACACCTTCGGCTGCGGGGCTTCCGCCGCAGCC
>NZ_ASSD01000553.1 GCF_000520715.1 Paenibacillus zanthoxyli JH29 | reverse complement strand
GGAGCCGGGCGGCGGCACGGTTTCCTGGGTAAGCCCGTGGGACGGCCCCAGCTACTCTCAAGGAATTGAGGCCCGGGAGGACGGCGGAACGCCCGGATTTCTACAGGCGATCCGGACCGCGCTGTGCCTTCGGCTGAAGGAGCGGATGACGACGAAGCACATATTGCAGCATGAGCGAACACTGTGCCTTCAGCTGCTGGACGGACTTCAGGCGATACCGGATGTCACGGTGCTGGAAGGCGGCTTCCGCCACCGTCTCGGCATCGTGTCCTTTACGGTTCGGGATCTGCATTACAACCTCGTCGTCAGGCTGCTGAACGACCGCTTCGGCATTCAGGCCCGAGGCGGCTGCTCCTGCGCGGGGCCTTACGGGCATTACCTGCTCTCGATCGGCAGGGAAGCCTCCTCCCTGATGAGCAAGACCATCCACAGCGGCGATCAATCCCTGCGGCCGGGATGGGTCCGCCTGTCGCTGCATCCCGTTATGACCTCCGGCGATGTCGCCTTGATCGTGTCGGCCCTGGAGGCGATTGTAAGGCACAGGGAAGCCTGGCGGGCCGACTACCGCTACAATCCCGCGACCAACTGCTGGCGGCACAGCTCAGAGGGCGAAGACGGACCGGATATGGATATGGAGCGGTTGTTCGCGCTGTAAACAGTAGGACGTAGCGGACGGCGGTCTCGTAAGTATGGTCATATTCAGGGGCCAGCCAACCCCGCTACAAGACGCAACAAAAAGACAACATTCATTCTGCAGCTGTGCAGTGAAAGTTGTCTTATCTTCTAGGGGTTAAGCTCTTTTTATGCAGAAGAGTCACCCGCACCGTTCTGCACTCTCTTTTATTACGGGCAATTCCATAAGAACCTCTCCAAAATGTTTCGAATCGTTTCTAAGCGTCATCCTTCCATTATGTTGTTTGATTACCTTTTCAGTAAACGTCAAACCCAAGCCATAATGGTTATTATGGGTTCGCCCATAATTTTCAGTGTAAAACAGTTCTGTCCCTTTTCTAAGGGCCTCTTCGGAGAAACCGGGTCCCCGGTCCGAAATTATAAACAGAACACAATCATTCCCTTGCCTGACAGTAATTTTCACTTTTTCGTGTAGCGGTGTCCTTTCAACTCCGTTTAAAACAATATTATTAATGGCTCGAACAAGCAGTTCCTCATCAACCAGAAAGAAGATCTCTTCTTCTGTAAAATCATTGACCATTATACTACTACCTAAGCTGCTAACCTCAGTCTCCAATTTGCACAGAAAATTACGGACCGATACTTCTTCTTTATTCGTATGAATAGGCTTGTTATTCAGATTGATATCAATAACTTCCTGAATGTATCTTTCAATTTGATGAATTGAATTCATAATATCGCTGAAGCTTTCCCAAGCATCTTCATCCCGAGTCATCTCTAACAGCTCTATATTCCCCTTGATCACGGTCAGCGGAATTTTGATATCATGCACCAAATAACTAATTTGTTCCGACTTTAAGTTGGTTATCTCTATTTCTTTGTGAATGGATTTAATCAGCGCTTCGGATAAGCTCTCCATTGCGTTCATAACATCTTGATATTCATTGAATCGGACTTCCGGAAACGCAATATTCAGATCTCTTTCTTTTATTTTTCTAGCTACTTTGATCAGCTTTTCATTTTCCTGAATAATCACCCGAGAAAAATTTCGAATATTCCATATCAAATACATGCAATAAAGCAATATTGAAAGCACCGACAGCCAAATACCAGGATTCGGCAATGTCTTTCTTAATATCGGATCCATAAATTGCACCTTCAAATTGTAGTAAATCATGATCGTTTCATATTGACTGTCATATCTTATGAAAGAATTTACCCGATCCTTTTCAGAACTTTGAAGGGCCGATTTTGCTTTTTCTTGATTCCTAAAGCTCAGATTACTCGTCACCATTTTCTTTGTTCTTTTATTGAAAATAGCGTAATCCAGTTCAGAGGGAATCATGCGGGGATTGATGTAATCCGCTTTTACAATCTCACCTTGAATTTCTTTTGCTTTATTTATAGGCTCATTGGCCGGAATAAACAACTGGTGATTAATCCCCCATACCGTAAATTCAACGTTGAATATCAAGACGAGTAAACCGACAAGGCCCAATTGAATAATCCATTTCACAAAATAAACCGCTAATGTGTTCCTTACTCCCATATATACCCTACACCCCAGACCGTATTGATTGGGGACAAATCAAAGCGGGCGATTTTTTTTCTTATTACCCGGATATGCTCGACAACCGTTGATATTTGAGAATCGCTTTCCATCGGGTAGATAGATTCGTAAATATCCTCTTTAGAAAAGGTCTTACCCTTGTGTAAGGCTAGCAGTTCACAAATTCGATATTGAGTTTTTGTAAGTTTCACTTCCTCCCCTTGAATAATTATTTTCTTCGCTTCCAAGTCGATAAGAATATCTCCATTAATCAACACACTTTTAGCTTCTTTTTTCGGCCTGGCTTCCCTTCTTAAATGAGCCTCGATCCGTGCATTCACTTGATGGATACTGAACGGCTTTACGATATAATCGTCCCCACCGATGGATAAGCCTTGGATAATGGAGGTTTCATCGCTTTTAGCGGTCATAAAAATAATGGGAATATCAATCAGAGGTCTAATTTTCTCGCAAACTTTAAAGCCGTCCTCATCGGGCATCATAACGTCCAGTAAAATGAGATTATATTTACTCATCTCTTCTATAGTTATATCTTTTACACTTTGCACCGTTGTAACCTCATGCTTTTTCAATTCCAACATTTTTCTTGCCAATCTGAGTATTGCCGCATCATCATCAATTGCCAAGATTTTGGCCATATTCAAGCCCGCCTCTCATCCGTTTAATCGCTTGACCTTCTTCCCGACCACCTATTAATCCAAATAATACTAAGAATAACAATGCCTATCGTTAAGAAGAGGACACCATATCCTCCGGACGCCCACAAGAAATCTCCTCCTCTAATCTTTAAATCCCCCTCAAAATATCCGCTTAACCGATTGGCCCAGGACCACGGCAGAAACTCCCACACTTTATCTCCTAACGTGGTCAGACAAAGAGCTGCAATAATTACTCCCCCGAAACCAAAAATCCCGCAAATCCCCATACCATACTTGTAGCCAATGATTAGATAGAAGAAATACTGAAATATGGAAGCCAATGTAAATATTATAGCTGTTAATTGATATTGTGTAAAATTAATTCCGTGCATTCCCATGAGATACCTCAAGGCCAAAGTGTAAATGGATATCGATAAGAACAAGGCGGCATAATAGGAAAGGACCATCATCGTCGTTTGGCTGATGAATGCAACCGATTTACTTCGAACCGCTCCAAGCATATTCTGAAAATGACCTGCTTCATTTTCAGCATCGGCTACTATTCCACATATGACCGAAATGATGGCCGGTGTGCCGACACCGACTAATTCGAAAAATACGACGTAGCCCGCTTCCGCACTTACCGGGGTATTCCTAGATAAAAAGTACATGATTAAGACAACGGGTAAAAGGAATGGAATCCCTAAGTGTAAGAATAAAAACGGCCCCCGCTTTCTTTTTTTGAATTCACTCAGCAAACATCTATAAAATTGCAGCATTATTTCACCTCTAGCTTGCTGAAGGATTTCACAGATATAAAGCTAAAAATCAAGAAAAGCAGAAGGCTTAGAATTATCGCAATCGGAATAACGGAATAGCTCAGCAGTTCGTCGTTTGGAGGCAATGGAATTCCATTACTGTGCAGTTTCGTTAGTGGTATCTGCACTCTGAGATGCCAACTATAAGGAATAAGCCACCAATCTTTGGTTGGTGCAAAAAACGAACCCATATTTAAATTAAGCATGCTATTTAATAATAAAGTGATTAGAAGATTAGTTTTTCTTGAGAGCCATAAACAAAATGGGATCTGCCATAAGGCTGCTACAAACACCAGGATAACAGCCAATATACAGGAAGAGAGCGAAACTAAATACGGACTTGTCTGAAGCAGAAGGCTTGTTAGAATAATAAAGGCAATTAATATCAGTGACCCCAGAGCCACAAATTCGGTTACCAACAAAATTCTGCTAATTTCTTTCTTCTGGAGATTGATCGGTAAGCCAATGACGGTCTTGAAGCGCGTTGATTTGAATTCCAGATTGTTGAGAAGGCCCGCTGTAAGGGCAATAAGTACGGAGAGCCATAGTATCCCCCACTGATTAATGATGGTTTCTGTACTGAGGCGGATGATCTCGGGACCGCCAAGAAAACTAAAACCGAGTGCAAGAAGGGAGCATAGCAATGGAATCAACCAAAGCATCTTTCTTATACTTGTTCGTTTTGTCTTCAGAATTTCTGACTTTACATATACATACATATAGATTCCTCCCCGAACTCCTCGACTCAGGATGAGACTGCCTGTGTCCGTATAATTTCCGTAAATAGAGCCTCCAGATTATCCTCGGACCGATATTTCCCTTCGTAGCCGAGAACTCCATTACTGATGATCCCGATATCATCAGCCAAATGTTCAACTTCCGATAATAAATGACTGGATAAGAGGACCGTCACCCCTTGCTTTGGAAAAGACGCAATCATTTCCCTTAATTCCTGAATACCAATAGGGTCCAATCCATTGGTCGGTTCATCCAAAATCAACAGGTTTGGACGATTTAACAAAGCAAGTGCGATTCCTAAACGTTGCTTCATCCCCATTGAAAAATTCATTACTTTCTTATTGCCCGTGTTGGTTAATCCCACAATTTGCAGAACCTCCTGAATACGCTCCTTGGACAACCCGAGAATAGTCCTTATGACTTCCAGATTTTCTTCGGCGCTTAAATTCCCGTAAAGAGGGGCATTTTCAATCAAAGAACCAATATGAATCAGATCATTTCGAGTCCATTTATTCCCATTAAAGATTACTTCTCCGGAAGTTTGTTTGAGTAAGCCCGCTATAATTTTTAGCGTCGTGGACTTTCCGGCTCCGTTTGGCCCCAATAGCCCATAGACAGTGTTTTTTCTTACATGGATAGAAACACTGTTTAAAACAGTAGATTTTTTATACTTTTTCGTTAGCTGTTTCGTTTCTAGGATGTACCCATTATTCATCTTCATTGCCCTCCTCATCTTCTATAGACGGAGTTTAACAAACAAAAATCAAAACTCCATCAATATCGAAGGCGCATAATGGATTTACACGCTCCCTTACAGTTACAGAAGCAGCCCCTATGACCGCCCCCCTCCTTCCAAGCGGCATGACAAAAAAACGGGCCATGCGCTGTTACGCAAGCCCGCCAGTTCAATATCGTATAAGCCCTTGCCTACTCTTTTTATTCTATATTTCCTGTAATTGAACCCTTTTTCTTAACATCCTCTGACCATATAGCGTTTGATAGGCATAAGCACATAATTTATCTTCGAAGCTACGGTCAACTTCAAATAAGCGATTAAAATGCAGATGGATTAAACTTCCTATTATGTTAATGAAATCAGTTGTAGTTAATAAAAAGGTAACCGTCCCAAGATTAGGAGGTTTACCCTTTTTGGTGTCTTCTATTTCCAAGAACTGGTGTATCGTATGCCGGTTCTTTTTTTATGGTGCTGCCCTTTATGCATGGCTGCTTGATGGGAACGCAACAACGCAGAGCGGACATGATGCCTCCGTGTCTTTCCTGATCTACCTAGATACGACTCTGTATTAATGATAAAATATAAGAACATTTGTTCTTATTTTTTTGGGAATTGGTTGTAAAAACACTGCTTCATTTCTCTTTATTAAGTAGGAGCAATCTCTTCATAAAGAAGGAGGGGGCTTATATTGAATACGGATGATGAGGTTAATCGTCGTTTTATCAAGTATATGGCCAATCTTATTCACTATAACTCTATCAATTATGACAAAAAGAGACGAATGAAGGACAGCCGATTCCCGCTGACTTTAGACAACGATGAAAACCTAGACTCTGGCTTACTTACTGTTTATGATTCAGAATCTGTGCCACCAAATTTAAAAGATCACATTACAGATCATTCACTTTATCAAGCTTATGAATCACTCTCGGTGCAGCAACAACAGATTTTATCTTTTGCTTACGTACAAGCACTAAATGACAAGGAAATAGCCAAAATATTGGGAGTATCCCAACAAAATGTCTCGAAACACCGATTAAAAGCTCTAACTAAATTGCGCAGCTTAATAACGGAAGGGGGATGAATTATGACGGAGGATGACATTGCTACTTTTATTGCTAATTTAGGCTTCCCGATTGCAATTACTTTGTATCTACTTATTCGTTTTGAAAAAAAAATATCTGATCTAAGCGATGCCATTAATGGCTTGAAGAATGAAATACAAAAAACGTAAAGCGGTGATTTTATGTTGGCCGAACTTTTAGTACAAGCACAGCAACACCACGATCAGGAGGCAACATTACATATCCTAGAATCTTTCACACCAAAGATCAAAGCCTCCTTGCGACAAGTACCTGCCGATCATCGAGATGATTTAAAACAGGAACTCTATGTCAAAATGATTGAGGTTATACAAACTTTTGATATTAGTGAATTGAAATAAAATTTGGAGAGTGGTTGTAAAAAAAGAGACTCATTTCTCTTTATATGTATGTGAAGGCAATACGGCATTGCAGAAAACTTGGGAATGGTGCTCTGTCTATGATTCCTCCCTATTGTTCTTCTACTAATATTAATTTCAGGAGTGATTATTATGGCAAATTTTTCTTTAGGCACGGATGGAGCAAACCTTATCAAAAAACATGAGGGATTTTCCTTGAAATTTTATGGAGATCCTTATGGGTATCCAACAGTTGGATGGGGACATTTGATAACAAAGACTAAAGTATATACTAAGAATTCAACAGGTAATCCAAATGATTCTCTTCTATCCCAAGCACAAGCTGATGCTCTATCAAAATCTTTAAATCTAGGTTATACTTCACCAATTTCTCAGTCTAAAGCAAATACTTTTTTTGCTAATGATACTGCAAGTGCTGTAGCGGCAGTAAATAAATTGGTACTTCCTACAGGTCAGAAATTTTCACAATCTCAGTTTGATGCACTTGTTTCGCTCACTTTTAATGCAGGTCCTGGGGTTCTAAGTACCAGTGATGTAAAAGCTATGCTTGCCAATGCGCATATATATCCAACTTTTGTTGGTCCACTTACGCAAAGTCAAATTGATAATTGTTCAAAACTAGTCAGCAAGGCATTTTCTTATGATAGAAATTTACAAAAAAGAAGAAATGAAGAAGCAACTTTATTTTGTAAAGGCCGTGTGTATACTCACAAATATCCAGTATATACACTATAGTTTAATCGTTTTACGACATAAACAAGAAAGGTCAGCCTGAAGAGGCTGACCTTTCTTGTTTAAAAAATATAACCTTAATTCATTTAATCAGTAATTTTTTTGAGCTCAAAAATAGTTGCCTCTGATAACAAGATAAGCCTATCGTTATTAACAACAAAAAAACTTACACTTACAGGTATGCTACTTTTTGTAGAAGGGTCACTTATATCTATTGCTTTTACTACATCATTTATATTTAAGTCTGGGATATCTATTTTATATAATCTATAAAAGGAGTCAGAGTTATAGCATGTCGCTGTAATCTCATATAATGGATTTTTTAATTCATATTGATATTTCTTATAGTTTTTAAGTCCTTTTGATGAAAAAAAGTCTTTTTTGATTATAATTTCATCTCCAATAAATTTTTGCCCTGTTGGATATTCAGAAGCATCATTATATGAATTTGCAAATCCTAAAAGCTTCTCAACTTTCCAAGTACCATAGAAATATTTTTCAGTTTCACTATCCAAATTTATACGATTTACAAGACAAGATTCGGATGTGTTTTTTGGAATAATAGACTCATCCGTTGCAGGTTTAGGCTCACTAGAAATATTTGGATTTGATGTCATTTCAACATTTCCACAAGCCGATGCTAACATCAACATTATCATCATACAAGCCAATATTGTTTTTTTCATATCTCACACTCCTACTATAAAGTTATGTTTTCGCATGTTTACTCGCTTGCTAACTCATTTTTCAACACTATATACCCCTTTCATCTACCTAGCAGAAATTATATCAGAGCAATTGAAGCGATGAATGACATAAAATTAACATTATTTATGAATAAGTTTAACTTTATGTTATCTAAATCACAAAATATAAATTATTGATAGTTTACTATAGTAAAGACGAGACCAAAAGTTGAATTTGGAAAAGCAGAGAAAATCTAGATAATACCTCAACAAATGATAGTGGAGTACATGTCGTATTATAACCAAATCCGTTTCCAAAACAAACACGGCGACCTATCCCCGGTATAGTACCGTGAGTAAGTCGCCGCCTAAAAACTTGTTTTTTTACTGTCTATTTGACGGGGCTATGACCACCACCACGTTCTTATTCGCCCACCATATCCAAATCAGCGGCCTGAGCGTTCGAGACCACCTGCTCCACGTTCTTGCAGCCTGGGATCACGCTCGTCACTGCGGGATGCTGCAGGCACCAGCCCAGCGCCCACTGCGCCATGTTCAGGCCAGCCGGTACTTCGCTCGCGGCGATTTCGGCAACGATGCGCAGCTGCTTCTCCCGCTTCTTCGCATCATGGTTCGCCCGCACATCGCCCGCCTGGAACACCGCATCCGCCTTGTATTTGCCGCTAAGGTATCCGCTCGCCAGCGGTACCCGGGCCAGCACCCCAAGGTTATGCTCCTTGCACAGCGGGAAGAGCTTCTCTTCCGGCTGACGCTCCAGCCGGTTGTACACCACCTGAATCGCCTCGGCGCCGATCTCCGGAGCGGAGGACGTCTGATGAACGCCGTCATTCGCGGTGCTGATGGAAACACCCAAGTGCCGGATTTTCCCGGCCCGCTTCTGAGCGTCCAGCATATTCCACAGCTTATCGTTGTCGAACTCGGCGTCGGTACCGGAATGGAACTGGTACAGGTCGATATACTCCGTCTGAAGCGCACGCAGCGAGTCGTCCAGCTGCTTCAGCACATCGTCCGCGCTCCACAGCTGTTCCCGTTTGAGATGGCCGCTGAAATGATGGCCGAACTTGGTCGCGACAATCCACTCCTCGCGTTTGCGGCGGCTCAGGTAACTGCCGATAAACTGTTCAGAGAGATGGTCTCCGTAACATTCAGCCGTATCGATCAGATTGATGCCGAGCTCGCCGGCCTTGTCCAGCATGGCATCGACTTCATCCTGAGCGAAATCCTTTCCCCATTCGCCTCCGAACTGCCAAGTTCCCACTCCGATAACCGATACGTTAAGACCCGTACTTCCAAGCTTACGGTATTTCATGTGTCACATTCCTCTTTTCTAAGGGGGTTTGAACTATGAGCTCCTCCGCTGCGTGTGAGCCTTGAGAAATAAGCCTCGATTGATCGGACTCCCCATAGCGACAGCAGAACGAACAGCACCACATAGATCATTTCAACGGGATTTCGGATAAACCGTCCGGCATCATTGCCGATATACGATACCGCGAATACCATCACCGCCTTGCCTGCAGCCAGAGCCAGCAGATAGGAGCGCAGCCGCATACCGGCAAGCCCGGCGGCCAGATTGATAATAACAAACGGCCCAACCGGGAACAAGCTCAGCAGGAACACATAGCTGAAACCGCTGCGCCGCACCCACTCCATGGCTCTAGCCGCCTTCGGCCGCTGCGCCCATTTGCGCAAGAAGCGCTGGGAGGCGATTTTGCGAATAATCAGGAAAGTTGCCAGGCAGCCGGCCACAAGGCCAACCCAGGAGTACAAAAAACCGAGCCACAGCCCGTACACCGCCGCATTCAGGCCAACGATAAGCAGAGTTGGCAGCGGCGGAACAAATGATTTCATAAAGGTCAGCGCAATCCCCGGAAAAGGGCCGAGCGACCGGTAACGCTCCAGCATATCCCGCAGATTCTCCTCGGTGAGCCAGGAGATGGCATCCAATGCATACATAACGGTACTAAGCGCTCCTCGTCTATCCAATGATTTTAACAGCCCTATTATACATAATAACGGTGCAGATTGCCCTTACGGAAATCTCCCCATCTCTATAGGCAAATTCGTTCTTCAGCAATCGGCGGCGTTCCCTTATGGTTCTATGGGCGGTCCTGCTTAACACGATAGCGGGTGTGAAATCGGCTGACCTTAGTCTGATTAAAGCGGCAAGGTCGATGGGAATTTCCAAATTGTCATTGTTTACAAAGGTCATTTTACCGGGAGCGCTGCCCTCTATTTTTACAGGGATCCGGCTAAGTGCCACCACTTCGGTTCTGGTGCTGATCGCCGCCGAAATGCTCGGGGCCAATACAGGACTAGGCTATGCGCTCTACTTCTTTCAGGCCAATGTCAAACCTCCGGAAACGTTCGCCATCGTGGTTGTGCTGGCTCTGCTCGGACTTGGGATCAATTATTCATTGGCGGCGCTGGAAAATAGAACGTTCAAATACCGGGAGGAGCTTCCTGGTACCGGAAAAACGTTCTGAGAATGGAAAAAGGTTGGCCCGCCGTCCGCTCACACGGGGCGATGGGCCAACCTTATTCATTAACAGCAGCCTTATTTAATCGCTGCTTTGAACGCCTCGATGTACTGAGCCGATTTCTTGGCAACGAGACTGTAATCCTTCTCGCGCAGGGCATCTGTGGTCAGGTCGGAGCCGATGCCGACAGCAAATGCTCCGGCTTTGATCCAATCTTTAAGGTTTTCCAGATTGACGCCGCCAGTCGGCATCACATTCGCCTGCGGCAGAGGACCTTTGAATGCCTTGATCATGGACGGGGAATACAGATTTCCAGGGAACAGCTTCACAACATCAACACCCAGGTCGAGCGCTTCCTGAATTTCCTTCGCCGTCATAACCCCCGGCATGATTGGCACACGGTACCGATTGCAGAGCTTAACCGTATCCGGATTCAGAGAAGGTCCAACCACAAATTCCGATCCGCTCAGGATAGCGGCGCGTGCAGTCTCAGGGTCGAGCACGGTTCCCGCGCCGATAACGGCATATTTATCGGAGTCGGCAGGCGCGCTCGAAGAGTATTCGGCGGCCAGCTTCTCGATCGCTCTCAAAGCAAACGGCACGGTCAGCGTAACTTCGATAATCTTGATGCCTCCCGCGATCGATTGCTTCGCCATTTCCACGACTTCTTCGGGGGAGTTCCCGCGGAGCACCGCGACAACGCCTCCCTCATGTATTTGATTAATGATGCGCAGCTTTTTCATTTCCAGTTCCCCTTTGCTTAAAATGAGATGATAATGCGAACGTATTGGCTTCGATTACTTGCTAACCGGGGCCTTGACCGGGAATTTAGGCGCTTCTCCATTCACCGCACGGATGGCTTCTTCCGCAGCCATCTTCGCCATGCGGTAACCGGCCTCTACCGTGTTGGAGCCGACATGCGGTGAAGTCACCACATTAGGCAGTCCGACGATGTCCAGCGTTGCCGGCGGCTCCTGAATGAAGGTATCCAGACCCGCGCCCGCGATTTGTCCCGAGGACAAAGCCTCGTACAAGTCCTGCTCAACGACCAGGTCGCCCCGTGCCGTATTGATCAGTATTGCTGTCTTCTTCATTTGGGCCAGAGATTCCTTGTTGATCATGCCAACCGTTTCAGGAATCGCTGGAGCATGCAGAGTGATGAAATCGGACTGCGCGTACAGTTCCGGAAGGGTAACGTACTGCACGCCATACTTGTCGATCATGTCTTGACGGACAAACGCGTCATACGCAATGACCTTCATATCAAAAGCAACGGCACGCTTCACGACTTCGGCTCCGATAGCACCGAGACCGACAACGCCCAGCACTTTGTCTCCCAGCTCCGAACCGGTAGTACGGGCCCAGCCTCCGTCCCTTACTCCCGCATTCATTTGCGGAATATGGCGGGCGACGCTCAGCATCAGGGTGAGCGCCAGCTCCGCTACCGAACGGGTAGGAGCGCCCGGCGTAATCGTCACCGGAATGCCCAGACGGCTCGCGGCTTCCACATCAATATTATCGTAGCCGACGCCGTATTTCGCAACAACCTTCAAGGTCGGAGCGCCCGCTTCCAGCACCTTGGCGGTAACTTCGTCGATCCCGGTAATCAGCGCATCCGCGCCTTTAATCACTTCGATGAGCTCCGCTTCTTTCAGCGGGCGGCCTTCCATATTCCAGATGACCTCGAATCCCGCCTGAAGCAGCATTTCCTTCGCTTCCTCCGAACGGGAGAAAGAACGCGGCAGGGCAACTACTTTTGTCATACGGTTGCCCCCTCTTTCACAGCTGGAGCCTCGCTCTTGCCTTCGGACACGACGCGAACACCGCCTTTGGAAGCCGAGGAAGCATGCTGTGCGTACAGACGCAGCAGCTTGCTGGCCTCAATCTTGAACTCTTCCAGACGCTCCGCGCGCTTCGCCAGTTCTTCGTCCGATACATGCAGCTGCAGCTTGCGGCTGGCGATATCGATCTCAATCATATCGCCGTCCTGCACCAGCGCAATCGTTCCGCCTTCAGCGGCTTCAGGGCTCGCATATCCGATCGACAGGCCAGACGTTGCGCCTGAGAAACGGCCGTCCGTTACCAGCGCGGCGCGCTTGAACTTGCCAAGGATTTCCGTACAGCGGTGCAGCTCGCGCATGCCCGGTCCGCCTTTCGGTCCTTCATAACGGATCACGACAGCGTCGCCTTCCTGAACCAGGCCCGCTTCATAGGCTTCCGAGAAGGCTTCCTCGGAGTTGAACACCTTAGCCAGTCCAGTGAAGCTTCTCAGTTCAGGAGCTACCGCCGACTGCTTGATCAGCGCGCCG
>NZ_ASSD01000552.1 GCF_000520715.1 Paenibacillus zanthoxyli JH29 | reverse complement strand
CGGGAAAAAAGCCGATGCGATCGGCTTGTCCGGGCTGCTCGTTAAATCGGCGCAGCAGATGGTCCTGACGGCGCAGGATTTGCGAACGGCGGGAATAGACGTGCCGATTATGGTCGGCGGCGCGGCATTGACCCGTAAATTCACCAAGACGCGCATCCGTCCGGAATACGACGGACTTGTGCTGTACGCCAAGGATGCCATGGACGGTCTTGATCTTGCCAACAAGCTGATGAATCCGCAGGAACGGGCCAAGCTGGCCGAGGAGATGCGTGAGGAGAACGAGGCCGCAGCGGCTGCTCCTCAGAAGCCGGAGCTTCCCCAGCTTACGAGAGCGGTACGCTCGAAAATTTCGCAGGATGCGCCGGTCTACATTCCGCCAGACCTGGAGCGGCATGTCCTGCGTAATTACCCGCTCGGCCACATCATCCCTTATGTGAACATGCAAATGCTGCTTGGGCATCATTTGGGGCTAAGAGGATCGGTCGAAGCGCAGCTGGCCGCAGGCGAGCCCCGGGCGGTTGAATTGAAGGAGACGGTGGACGGGCTGCTGCTTGAAGCGACAATGAACGGAACCATCCGGCCGCATGCGATGTACCGGTTCTTCCCGGCCCAATCGAGAGGGAATGATATCCTGATCTACGATCCGGAGGACACGGGAAAGGTACTTCACACCTTTACTTTTCCGCGCCAGCAGGTTGAGCCTTATCTCTGCTTGGCGGACTTCTTGAAGTCCGTAGACAGCGGAATTATGGATTATGTCGGTTTCCTTGTGGTAACAGCCGGACAAGGAATTCGCGAACAGTCCGAAGAACTGAAGAATAAGGGCGACTATCTTCGCTCCCACGCGCTGCAGGCGTTGGCGCTTGAAGTTGCGGAAGGATTGGCCGAACGTGTCCATCACATGATGCGGGATACCTGGGGCTTCCCGGACCCGGCGGATATGACGATGAAACAGAGACATGGCGCCCGCTATCAAGGCATCCGCGTCTCCTTTGGCTATCCGGCCTGCCCGGATCTGGAGGATCAAGGGCCGCTGTTTAAACTGATGTCGCCCGAGGATATTGGAGTCCACTTGACGGATGGATTTATGATGGAGCCTGAGGCGTCCGTGTCCGCGATGGTCTTCGCGCATCCTGAAGCGCAGTATTTTAATGTTGAGAAAGCCTGAGCTTTTGGACAGAATAGCAGTTAAGGGAACTTCCCGTTATGCCAGCCTCCCGGTTACGGGAGGCTTTTTGCTGGAAGACCGCCAGGGTTCATTTGGAAGAATAAGGTCATAAAAGAAAGGGGGAGAGAGATGGAAATTTATTTCTTGGGAACTAATGCGGGCATTCCCACCGTGCAGCGAAATGTAACCTCAGTTGTTCTGCGGCTGCTTGAGGAGCGACGAAGCTTCTGGATGTTCGACTGCGGCGAGGGAACACAGCATCAGATTCTCCGTTCGCCGCTGCGGCTAGGCAAGCTGGAGAAGCTGTTCATAACCCATCTTCACGGCGATCATCTCTTTGGGCTTCCCGGGCTGCTGAGCAGCAGGGGCTATCAGGGAGGAACCGCCCCGCTAACTGTATACGGTCCGCCGGGGCTCAAGGCTTATCTGGATATTTCGCTGTCCGTCAGCCAATCCCGGATTCCCTACCAGCTTGAAGTGATCGAGCATGATGGGGGGCTTCTTTTTGAGGATGAGCATTTCAAGGTGGAGTCGGCTCTGCTGGATCACCGGATCGACAGCTATGGCTACCGTGTCACGGAAATGGACCTTCCCGGCAGTCTCAACATCGAGCTTCTCAAAGGCTATGGTCTTAAGCCGGGGCCATTATACGGTGTGCTGAAGAGCGGCCGGGATGTGACCACGGAACAGGGAATCACGATAGCCGCCGCAGACGTTCTAAGCGAACCAAAACGCGGCCGAATCGTCACCGTTCTCGGAGATACGAGGCCCTGCGGAAATTCCATTCCGCTCGCGAGAGCAGCCGATTTGCTGATCCATGAGGCAACTTTTGCCCATGAGCTGGCAAAGATGGCCCGTGAATATCATCACAGCACGGCAGTTCAGGCGGCTGAAATCGCGAAAGAGGCAAACGCCCGCCAATTGGTACTTACGCATTTCAGCTCAAGATACAGTTCGCCGGATGAGCTAAGACCGCTGCTGGAAGAGGCGCGCGTAGTTTTCCCGGACACGCAGCTTGCCGAGGAATTTCGGCTGTTTCCGGTGGAGCGAAAGAAGGGAAATTAAATTATTTTCCGGGAAAGCGCAGGAAGCGACACAGAACCGCCATCAATTGCTGAAGCCGCTGCCAGTTCGATGCCGTTCGACTTTTAGTTGTCTCTCAGCGAGAAAAGCATGGAGAATAATGTCTCAAATTTGATGTATTATCAAGGATAAGGCGGGGAGGGAATGAGGAGAAATGATCGATAATATACAAGGCCTGCTTCTAGATCTGGACGGTACGCTGTTTCACGGGGGCATCATGATTCCGGGAGCGGATAAACTTATTTCCGGGCTTAGATCGAAAAGAATCCCGTTTCTGTTCGTAACCAACAACTCGTCACGCACGCCGGCAAATGTCGCCGCTCATCTCAGCGCGATGGGGATTGAAGCCCATGAGCAGGAAGTTTGCACTTCTTCGCTGGCAGCGGCAAGATATATCGCCGAAGAATCTCCCGGGGCGGCGGTGGCGATACTTGGGGAAGAAGGGCTGCACCGCGCTTGCGAGGAAGAGGGTCTCCAAATCGTAACCGATTCGCCGCAGTACGTTGTCCAAGGCATTGACCGTTCTTTTACATATGATTCGCTGACCCGTGCGGCGCGCTGGATCACCGGCGGAGCGGCCTTTGTGCTAACCAATCCGGACCTGATGCTGCCCTCCGACGACGGCATGATGCCTGGAGCGGGCACGCTGGGGGCGGCGATTGAGGCCGCAAGTGGTGTAAAGCCGGTGATCATCGGCAAGCCGCACCGCCATCTAATGAACTACGCCACATCACGGTTGGGCATTGATCCCAAAGACGCCATCGTAGTCGGCGACAACATGAGAACGGACATAGCTGCCGGAGTGAATGCGGGCTGCCGGACGGTGCTTACGCTGACCGGTGTGACGACGAAAGACAATCTGGAGCAGTACAAGGAGTGGACCGGGGTATCTCCGGACTTTATTTGCAATAATCTGGCTGAACTGCGCAATCTGCTTGGGGTATAATGGCAGAGCTGCATTTCACAATAGGAGAGGACGATGAATCATGCCGGAATTTCCGGAAATGGAGAACTACCGCAGACTGCTTTCGAAGCATATCGTTAATTTACCGATCACTGGGGTGACGGTTAACAGGGAGAAATCAGTAAATGTGGAGCCGGAAGTGTTCGTGGAGAGACTTGTCGGCTCACGCATCGTTTTTGTGGAACGGAGAGGAAAGCATCTGGTGTTACATCTGCATGACGGCCGCAGACTGCTGCTGCATCTGATGCTTGGAGGGCTGCTGTTCTACGGAACGGAGGAAGAACGTCCGGACCGCAGCACGCAGGTGGAGATCGCCTTTGGCGACCGGATATTGTATTTTATGGGGCTGCGCCTTGGCTATCTGCATCTGTTATCCGTCAAGGAGACGGAGGCGGCCCTCGCCAAGCTGGGTCCCGAGCTGCTGGACCGGCGGATGAACGAAGAGCGGTTCTCTGATCTGCTGAAGGGCAGGCGCGGTGCGCTCAAAAGCATGCTGGTGAACCAGCAGGTGTTTGCCGGAATCGGCAACTGCTATGCCGACGAAATCTCATACGAAGCGGCGCTGCTGCCGTCCGCTCCCGTTCAGGGGCTAACGCCCGATTCGATAAGCCGCTTGTACTCTGCAGTCCGTAAGGTGCTGAGCGAAGCGGCAGACATCGGGGGCTACATGGAGCTGCCTTTTATGACGGGCGATACGGTCACGGGCAGCTATAATGACAGATGCAAGGTATACGACCGGGAAGGCGAAACCTGTGAACGCTGCGGAGGAACGATTGTCAAATCGGAACTGTCCAGCCGCAAGGTATTCTACTGCCCGGATTGCCAGCATGAGCGCTAAGCCCCGGATCGGGGCGCATGTCAGCATCCGTGGCGGTTATGCTCAGGCTGCAAGAGCGGCATGGAAGAGCGGAGCGGGCTGTTTTCAATATTTTCCGAAAAATCCCCGGAGCTTGCAGCTTAAGGCTGTGGATACAAGAGATGC
Source organism: Paenibacillus zanthoxyli JH29 (assembly GCF_000520715.1). Lineage (GTDB taxonomy): Bacteria > Bacillota > Bacilli > Paenibacillales > Paenibacillaceae > Paenibacillus_AQ > Paenibacillus_AQ zanthoxyli. The sequence continues at coordinate 6,092 of NZ_ASSD01000552.1, read as the reverse complement.
GGGAGCTTGTGCGTCTTACTGCCGGGAAAAAGGACTGCTGTCCGTCGCCCATACGCCCTATCCCACAAATCTCGCCGCAGGCGATACGGACTCGCCAAGCAGGGACGTGATGGTTCGGTCGCTGCTTAACGATTTGGAGATCGCCGAAGGGTGCGGATCGCTGGGGGTCGTTGCGCATTTCGGGCATTTTCAGAAGCTGCCGCCGTTACAAGGCTATCAAAATATTATACAATGTATAAATGAAACGCTTCAGTCCTGGACAGGGACGGCCAAGCTGCTGATTGAGAACCAGGCGGGTGGCGGCGGTTTCGAGGGAACGACGCTGGAGGAACTGGTCAAGATCCGCGAACTGAGCCGGTATCCTGAAAAAATCGGATTTTGCTTCGATACATGCCACGCTTTTGCGGCAGGCATATGGAACCCGGAGCGCAGCGGCGACTTGCTGGAGTTAGGCTTTAAGCTGGATTACTGGCCGCATCTGGCTGCCGTTCATCTCAACGATTCCCGGTATCCTTTTTCCTCCAAGCGGGACAGGCATGCCGGGGTGGGCAAGGGCCAAATTGGCGCAAAAGGACTGAAGGAGCTGCTTACATCGAAGCCTCTGCTTGGCAAACCGGCCATTTTGGAGACCGAAAAAGGAGCGGACGGCACGCACAAAGATGAAATTGCGGCGGTGCTGTCATGGTTTGAAGCGTAAAAAAGGGGCGATGAACGAATGATCCATGTATATATGGACGATTACAGGCGGGTTCCCCCAGGCTTTACGCTTGCCCGGACGACGGAGGAATGTCTGCTGCTGCTTCGCGAATGCGAGGTCGGCGTCCTCTCTCTCGACTATGATATGGGGCCGAAAGACGAAACCGGGGGATACGTAGCTAAGACCATCGTTCTTGAAGCACTGTTCCCCAGGGAGATTTATCTGCATACCTCGAGTGCGCCGGGCAGAAAAGAAATGTTCGAGCTGCTATATCCGGCCAAGCCGGAAGAAACGGCAGTTCATTACGGGCCGATGCCGGAGGAGAAGCTTCGCGAGATCGCTTCGGGGGCCTCTGGATCATGAAGGAAATGAAAGAACACGAACTGCTGGAGGCGATTGGCCGCAGCGGGGCTTGCCTTACCGTGTTTCTGGAGACGCCGCTGTGCGGTACATGCAAAGTCGCCCGCCAAATGATGGATGTCGCCGAACATCTGCTTCCGGGGGATTATGCGCTAGTGTCCGGTAACGTTAATCTTCTCCCAAGCATCGTGAGGCAGTACCGTATTGCCAGCGTCCCGGCGCTGCTTGTATTTGACGCAGACCGCGGCCGTCCGCCGCACGTTCATTATGCGTTATATTCGGTGGAGCGTGTGCTGCAATACATAAGGAGCGTGAATTTATAGTGATTTCTTTACAGCATATTACCCTCCGCAGGGAGGAGAACCTAATCCTGGACGATGTATCGCTGGACATTAAAGAAGGCGAGAATTGGGTGATCCTCGGTCGCAACGGATCAGGCAAGACGACCCTGCTCGAGATGATGACCGGCTATCTGTTCCCAAGCAGCGGCACGGTCAAGGTGCTCGGCCATACCTACGGCCAAGTTGATTTGCGCGAAGTGCGCAAGGAGATCGGCTACATCGGGCCATCGCTTATGGAGAAATTGACGCTCCGCGATCCCGTCTGGGAGGTGGTGGCTACCGGGGCATACGCCTACCTGCGCTTTTATCAGCAGATTCCCGGCGAGATTAAGGCCAAGGCGATTGCGCTGCTGGAAGACATGAATATGGGGCGTCTGGCTAATCATACCTTCGGCACGCTGTCGCAGGGAGAACGCAAGAAGGCGATGCTGGCGCGCTGCCTGATGGCGGACCCGAAGCTGCTCATTATGGATGAGCCCTGCGCGGGACTGGATCTTTATGAGCGGGAGAAAATGCTGGCCGAGGTGGACAAGCTGAACCGCCGGGAGGTAACCGTCGTGTATGTCACGCATCATGTGGAGGAGATTGTACCCTTGTTTACCCATGTGGCGCTGATCCGTGAAGGCAGACTGGCCGGGGCGGGACCGAAGAAAGAAGTGCTGACCGGTGAGTTGATGCATGCCGCCTATGAGCTTCCCGTGGAGATTGAATGGGAGGAAGAGCGTCCCTGGATAAAAATAAAACGTGGAGGTGAGATATCTGCCTAAACGATGTTTAACTTCTTTATACATCTCAAACATTGCGTTATCATGTTTATGAGGTGATATAATGAAACTTCTTCCTATAGGAAAAGTATCCGAGATGATAGGAGTAACTCCAAAAACGCTGAGAGAGTGGAACAAAACAGGAAAATTAGTACCGTACTCTATCAGTGACAGCGGGTATAGATACTACACGCAGGAACAAGGAAATAAAGGATTTGGTCGAAAATGATTCTAACGAAGAAAGTCAGAATCAGACCGGCACTTGAGCAAGAACAGCAATTATGGCGTTCTGTAGGTACTGCAAGATGGGTATACAACTGGACACTATCCAGACAAGAAGAAAACCACAAGCATGGTGTCAAGTTCTTGTCGGATGGAGACCTTCGGAAAGAGCTAACTCAGCTAAAACATACCGAAGAGTATGCTTGGCTGTGCAATGTTTCTAATAACGTAGCAAAGCAAGCCGTGAAAGATGCCTGTGATGCGTTAAGAAGATGTTTAAGGGACTTGCAAAGAAACCAAAGTTCAAGTCCAGAAAGAAATCAAGGCCATCTTTTTACAATGACACAGCTAAACTTAAGGTTAAAGATCAAGTTGTCCTGTTAGAAAAAGTGGGCTGGATGAAAACAGTGGAGCAACTTCCGATAGGTGTTTCTTATAGCAACCCACGTGTTACTTTTGATGGTAAGTACTGGTACCTGTCTATTGGGATCAACCAGGAACAGGAGCAACAAAAATTAACAGACGAAGTCGTAGGCATTGATGTAGGTGTAAAAGAATTGGCAGTGTGTAGTAACGGTATGGTGTTTAAGAACATCAACAAGTCTGCTGCCGTAAGAAAGACGGAGAAACGTTTGCGTAGGTTGCAACGTAAAGTTTCCCGCAATATGAGATGAACAAGGAGGGAAGCCGTTTTGTCAAGACAAGCAACATTGTAAAAGTCGAAAAGTCCATTCGTTTGCTTCATCGGAGATTAACGAATATCCGTACCAATCACATTCACCAAGCTACAAGTGCAGTCGCGAAAACCAAGCCACGCGCCGTAGTGATGGAAACTTTGAATGTAAGCGGGATGATGAAGAACCGTCACTTAAGTCAAGCGATTGCTAACCAAAAGCTAAATGAGTTCATTCGCCAAATGAAATATAAGTGCGAAAAGAGGGGTGCAACGTTTATGCAAGCGGATCGATGGTTCCCGTCGTCAAAATGTTGTTCAGGTTGCGGACAGGTCAAGACCCATTTAAAGTTATCTGACCGCATCTATGAGTGTGATTGCGGATTAAAGATTGATCGTGACTTGAACGCGGCAATCAACCTAGCCCAATTGGCCGTGTAGCATCTTAAAGCTTACGCCAATGTGTAGGATTCGTTGCATCCGAATTTACGCCTGTAGAGTGTTATACCAAACGCAAGTAGCTTCGGCAAAAGCGGGCACGTTGAAGCAGGAAGCAAACAAGAGTTGTGTAGACTTGTACAATCTCTTGGCAACGGTTCATCCATTTGAACGAGCTTAACCCCAGCTTAGAACAAAATCCGTCTCCTTCGGTAAACGAGACGGTTTCAAGATACATTTGCACCGCCAATCACGGCTTTGCCCCCTATGCCCAGGAGGAGCTGCGGCGCCAGTTCGGCTCGGTCAAGAGCACGCTGCTGCTGCCGGGAGAAGTCTTCTTGGCTACCCTTCAGGCCGAGCCGGAGGAAGTTACGCAGCGTCTTGCGGAGACTCCGCCGATATTTCTGCGCCATATTCAGCCGGTCCAGCTGCAGGACGAAGGCGGAAGCGAAGCGCTGGACCGGCTGGCGGTCTATTTAAGCCGCCGGAGCAAGCTTCAAGGGGAGCGGATCGCCATTCAGGTGCGCAAGACCGAGGATTCGTTCTGGAGCGACAGCCCGGGAGAGCTGCGGGAATGGCTGCAGGTCAAGCTTGAAGGCGTGGCGGCCGAATTTACCGTGCAGAACCCAGCCTGGATCGTCTCGGTCTATGCGGCCTCGAACGCGCTGTACGCGGGGGTATCCCGTCCCGAAGACAATTTAAGCGATTGGAACGGCGGAGCGATTCGCTTTCGCCGCGAGGACGGCCAAATTTCGCGGGCGAAGTTCAAGCTGATGGAAGCGGAGAAGGAATTCGGCATTCCGTTCGGCAGCTTCCGTCGGGCGCTCGATATCGGGGCGGCGCCCGGCGGCTGGACGTCTTTCCTGCTGGAACGGGGCCTTCAAGTGACAGCGGTCGATCCTGCCCGAATGCATGAATCATTAAAGGATCATCCTGGCCTTAAGGTGCTGCGCAAAAACGCCGGGGAGGTCAAATTCAAGGAAAATGAATTCGATCTGCTCGTCTGCGATATGAGCTGGAGTCCGAAGCTGATGGCTAAGCTCGTAACGGGACTGCTGTACAGCCTGGCCCCCGGAGGAACCGCAGTAGTCACCGTGAAGCTGATGTACAAGAAGCCGCTGGCGCTGATCAAAGAGATTATGGCTATGTTTGAAGCCGAGCGAATGCAAATTCAGCGGGCCAAGCAGCTGTTCCATAATCGGGACGAAATAACACTTTATATGATTAAATATTAATGGCATGACCTATAGATATTTCCGGGAAAGCATCCCGCTGAAGTGAACCGCTAAAATGCGGCTTCCGGCAGCGGGATGCTTTTCTTTTTTAAATTTTTGGTTGGAGGGAAAGAAAATGCGCTATAAATCAAAGCTGAAACCTGGGCAGATCTTGGGCGGCCGATACGCCATTGCGGGTATCATCGGCTCGGGAGGAAGCAGCCATGTGCATTTGAGCGAGGATTTGCGTCTGCATGGCAAGCGCTGGGCCGTCAAAGAATGTGTGGCGGAAAATCAAGACTATGGGAACGTACAAGCTGAAGCGGAGCTGCTGATCAGTCTGGATCATGGAAGGCTTCCCAGAGTTGCCGATTTTTTTCCGCCGGATGAAGACGGATACTCTTATCTCGTTATGGACTACATCGAAGGCGTGACCCTGAGTCGTTATATGGATTCCTTGGGCGCAAAAATTCCGGGGGAGATCTTGCTCTTATTCGCCAAGCAGCTGCTGGAGGTGCTGCAGTATCTTCATGAGCATCGGCCTCCTATCGTTTACCGCGATCTGAAGCCCTCGAACATTATGCTGTCTCCGGAAAAAGGGCTGATGCTGATCGATTTCGGGATCGCCCGCAGGCACAGGGGCGGTGCGGGAGAAGATACGGTCAAGCTGGGCACGGTTGGTTTTGCCGCGCCGGAGCAGTACGGGAGCGGAGAGAGCGATCACCGCTCCGATCTGTACGGATTGGGGGCGCTGCTGTTGTACTTGGCCACCGGAGGCAAATACAGCGAGTGGGCCGCTGGAATGGAACGCAGGCTTGACGGCCGCGCGCCGGAAATTCTGATCCCCGTGCTGCGGCGGCTGCTCCGGCCAAGGCCGGAGGATCGCTATGGCAGCGCGGAAGAGGTACTTCGGGTGCTTGAAGATGTCAAAGCGGGCTCATCTGCCGGAATACGGCAGCAAGTATTGACGCGAACAACGCTGCCTGCCAAGAGTAATTCGCATATCGTAACGCTAATGGGGACGGCTTCCGGCATCGGCGTCACACACACGTCGCTGGCGGCTGCACATCTACTGAGCCGCAGCGGTCCGGTAGCTTGGGTCGATTATGCTCCCGATTCGCCTGTCTACGGGCGGATAAGGTCATTAGCCGCAGCTTCCGGCAACTCTATTCCATCCGAGGAAACGGCTGGCCCTCTAGAGGTAAACGGCATTCATTGCTGGCGACGTCCGGAGGATGGTAGCTTGAAAGAGCTTGCAGCCCACTACCGATACATTGTCCTTGATATGGGCAGCGGGGGGTATGAAGGGGCGGAAGCTGAATTCGCAAGCGGCCACATTCCCCTGCTGCTTGCTTCGGGGGCGGATTGGCGAATGGAGGAGAC
>NZ_ASSD01000551.1 GCF_000520715.1 Paenibacillus zanthoxyli JH29 | reverse complement strand
CCCCCCCCCCCGCCATAGGCATGGCTGCCCTTGTCCTCCGCTCCGCCGTAGCTTTCCGCCTCCACGATCCGGCAGCGAATCTCTCCGTCCTCCGTGAGGCGGACGAGATGCTGGCCGAGCAGCAGCGGGGCAGCCTTGATTGCGGGCAAGGCCAGGAGGGAAGACAGCGGCTTTACCGGAGCGCTGCCGTCATTTCTATTCACGGGTACCACGGCTAAGAGAACACCTCCCAATCGAGAGCGGGTATAAGCCGCTGCTGGCTTAATGAGTATAATCGTACCGGCCCTTGGCCCGCTGTGCAAGCACGGGAGTTAATTGAGCCACCAACGCTTGATATCGCTCCACCAGGAACGGTCCTTGTCCGAGCCGCCGTCCTGTTTTGCCTCCGGTCCCCCGGCCTTTCCCGCTTCTTGGCCGTTTCCGTGCAAATCGCAGTAAGCGGTCGGCTCGGTGCCGCTGATAAAAGTCTCCAGCACTTTGTCGGGACAGGCCGCAGTGGCCAGCTTGCCGGATTCCGGATTGATATAGACGCTGACGACGCCGTCAGGAATCCGGAAAATTTTCGGCGGGACGTTCTCCAGCGCCTTTTCCGTGTATTGCGCAAAAATCGGCGCCGCCCGTCTCCCTTCGGTTGTCGTAATATCGCGGCCCTTGTCGTAGCCGACCCAGACAGCGGTGGACAGCTCCGGCGTGAACCCGACCATCCAGGCGTCGGTATCGGTGGTTCCGGTCTTGCCGGCGACCGGACGTTTGATCAGCGAGGCTACCCGGTTGCCCGTCCCTCCCGTCTCGAACACGCCTTCCATCAGCCGGGTCAATACATAGGCCGATGCCGGCGAGACGACGCTTTCCCCTTCCGCCTTGGGAGCTTCGTATAGTACGTTCCCTTTGGCATCTACGATCTTAAGAATAGCGGTTGTCGGCATCTTGACACCGCCGTCCGCGATAACCGAGAAAGCCCCGGCCATTTCCAGCGGGCTGACCGGCGAGGTGCCCAGCGCCAGTGAAGGCACGTCCGAAAGCGGGCTGACAATACCCATTTTGCGCGCCATCTCGATTACCTTTTCCGGCCCTACCTTCATAATCGTGTTGACCGCGTAAATATTGTCAGAGGCCGCAATCGCCTGCCGCATGTTGATCTCGCCGAGGTATTTGTCCCCGAAGTTCCGGGGCTGGTACGTCTTGCGGTTATTATCATAATGGAACAGGGTCGGCTGGCTGTTGAAGACGGAAAGCCCCGTCATCTCCTTCTCGGCCAGCGCGGTAAGGTACATAATCGGCTTGAAGGAGGAACCGGGCTGCCGGGTCGTTGCGAGGGCATGATTAAACTGGTTCGCCCGGTAATTGACGCCGCCGACCATAGCCTTGATATAGCCGGTACGGGGATCGATGGAGACGAGCGCCGTCTCGAGGCCCCCCGAGCCGGCCATCCCTTGTGCCACCGCTGCTTCCGCCGCCTGCTGCATGTCCGGGTCAAGCGAGGTATACACGCTCAGTCCTTCCAGCTCCAGCTCATCGGTGCTGATGCCGAGCAGCTTGGCTGCTGCGGCGCCGACATAGTCGCGGAAGTAAGGCGCGGACAGCTCCGCCGTCTGTTCCTCCCGGGGCTTCAAAGCCAGCGTTTCCCCGGCCGCCCGGTCGGCCTCCGCCTGCGAGATCTCACCCATCCCCACCATGGAGGACAGAATGATCTTCTGGCGTTTTTTGGCGTTGTCCAGATGATTATACGGCGAATAATACGTCGGCCCCTTCGGAATGCCGGCCAGGAGCGCGCTTTCCGCGAGGTCGAGCGAAGCGGCGGATTTGCCGAAATACATCCGGGAAGCCGCCTCGATGCCGTATGCGCCGTGACCGTAATAGATCTCATTGAGGTACATCCGCAAAATATCATCCTTGCTGTACTTCATTTCCAGCTGCAAGGTGTACATCGCTTCTTTCGCCTTGCGCGTCCACGTTTTTTCATGGGAAAGGTACAGATTTCGCGCCAATTGCTGGGTCAGCGTGCTGGCGCCCTGGGCCCGGCTGCCATTTTCCAGATTGACCAGCACCGCCCGGCCCATGCTTTTAAGATTAAAGCCCGCGTGTTCGTAAAATTTACGGTCTTCCACCGCCAGCGTCGCCTGGATCAGCAGAGGCGATATATCCTTTAATCCCACCGGATCATGGCTGCGCCCATCGGCAGAGAAGACAGCAATCACATTTCCACGGGAGTCCATCAGTCTGGAGCGGGCATCTTCCGGAATCGGCGGCAGGTCCTTCTGGTATAAATAGCCGAGCAGCGCGCCAGCGGAGATCAGCAGCAGGACCGCGAGGCCCGACAGCAGCAGCAGGACCCTGCGCCAGCGGCTTTTTTTCCGTTCAGGCTTGTCAGAAGATTGTAACGCCATGACACCATGCTCCTTTATCGTAATTGGGTTCTTCTTCTCATTATGGGAAAGGAAGAGTTCGGATATTCAAATGGGCATAGAATAAGGGTAATATATAGAAGAGGACTCAATACGGCAACAGATTACGGAGGTGCGAACATGAACTTATCAAGAGCGGTTGGCCAAAAAATAATACGCACGAAAGTACTGCTTCTTCTCGTCGCTGCAATACTGGCGGTATCCG
>NZ_ASSD01000550.1 GCF_000520715.1 Paenibacillus zanthoxyli JH29 | reverse complement strand
CTCGGCATCGCCGCCGCGCTGCTCGGCAGCCCCGAGCTGCTCATTCTGGATGAGCCGACGAACGGGCTCGACCCGTCCGGCATTCAGGAGATCCGCAGCCTGATTATGTCGCTGCCGCAGGAGCACGGCATTACCGTGCTCGTGTCCAGCCATCTGCTGAGCGAAATCGAGCAGATGGCTGGAACGGTCGGCATCATCCGCCAAGGCCGGATGATCTACCAGGACACGATTGCCCATCTCCGCCAGCGCTCGGCGGGAGAGATGCGGCTGGTCGTGTCGGAGCCGGAGGCCGCTCTGGAGGAAGCTTTCCGCAGAGGTTATGACGGCATGCTGCGCACAGGCGAGCTCCGCTTCTCCGGAATGAACGATGCGCAGGTCGCCTTGCTGGTCAAGGCTCTGGTCGAGCAAGGACACGCCATTTACCGGGTGGAGGAGCAGCGGCAGTCTCTTGAGGAATTCTTTCTGCAGGTTGTGGAAAGGGAGGGGCTGTGATGAACAGGCTGCTCGCGGCCGATTGGCTGAAAATCCGGGGCAAGGGCCTCTGGCTTCTGGCGCTTGTGGGACCCCTCGGCGTTACAGCGCTGCAGGCGCTCAATTTCGGCCTCCGCTTCGATTATATGAAGCAGCGATATGCCAAGGACTTATGGGGCGGACTGCTGGATAACACCGTGCAGTTTGTACCTGTGGCGCTTTTTCTGGGCGGTACGCTGGTCTGCTCCCTGATGTCCAATATTGAGCACCAGACCAGCGCGTGGAAGCAGCTTCTCGCCCTTCCGGTCTCGCGCACAGCGGTGTTCGCATCCAAGCTGCTGCTGTGCCTGCTGCTCCTGGCCATGTCCTGTCTGCTGCTCTCCGGCTTCGTCACCGCGCTTGGGCTGATTTTCGGCTTCGGGGCCTCCGCGATTCCGGTCCATGACATTTTGCGCATCGGCTTTCTGTCTTACGCCGCCGTTATGCCCTTTGTCGCACTTCAGCTGTGGCTGTCGCTGGCCTTCCGGAATCAGGCGCTGCCGGTTTCAATCGGCGTCATTTGCGCTATTGTGTCGCCTTTTACAACCACTCTATCGGAGTGGCTGCCGATTAACTGGCCCTACCTCGCGTGGAGCGGTCCGCACCGTCTCTATTTTGCGGGGGCGGGACTCGCGCTGGGCCTGCTGGTACTGCTGCCGGGAGCGGCGCATTTCGCAAGGAAGGATGTGAGCTGACAGCATGAAGATGTTTCTGAGAATTCTGTCAGCCGAAAGACTGAAGCTGTCCGG
>NZ_ASSD01000549.1 GCF_000520715.1 Paenibacillus zanthoxyli JH29 | reverse complement strand
GGCAGGCACGACCGGCGCTTCCGTTGCAGCAGGCTTGCCGCTCTCCGCTGCCGAAGCCTTGCTGTCCCCGCCGCTGCCGATCAGGCCGATTACTTCCCCGACCGCGACATTGTCCCCGTCTTTGCGTAAGATGGCGGAAATGACGCCGCTCTCCTCCGCGCTGATTTCCAGGTTTACCTTATCCGTCTCAAGCTCTGCCAGTACATCTCCCTGGCCGACATGGTCGCCTTCTTTTACGATCCACTTGTAGATCGTTCCTTCGGTAATGGATTCGCCCAGATCGGGCACTTTAATCTCGGACACAGGCCGCTACCTCCCCAAATTGTGATTGATGTTATCGTGACACCGTCCCGGAAGGAGACGGTACAGCCGCTTTCGTTTGCGAGTTCAAGTTCAGTGCTTCCGTGACGATTCTGCGTTGTTCAAAGGTATGGACGTCCGCATACCCGCTGGCCGGGCTTGAGCGTTCCGGACGGCCGATATACCGTACAGCGGCATTGCTTGGCGCAATAGCGCGCAGCCGCGGCTCGATATAGCTCCAGGCGCCCATGTTCTTCGGTTCTTCCTGCACCCAGACAATCTCCTGCAAAGAGGTGAAAGCGTTCAGGTAGACGGCCAATTCACGCGCCGGGAACGGGTAGAGCTGTTCAAGGCGAAGGATATGCAGCCGGGAAAGGTCCTGGCCCGCCGCCGCTTCCAGTTCGGCTTGCAGGTCAATGGCGATCTTTCCGCTGCACACGACCAGACGTGTCACGGCGCCGGGAGTCTGCCCAAGCAGCGGTTCCGGGAGCACGGGCTGAAATTGGCCGGATGCCAGCTCTAACCCGGAAGAAGCGCTGCGCGGGTTGCGGAGCAGGCTCTTCGGCGTCATGATAACGAGCGGCCTTGCGTCTGCCTGTCCGCACAGAGAAGCCTGGCGGCGAAGCAGATGAAAGTACTGCGCGGCGCTGGTAAGATTCGCAACCGTCCAGTTTTCCTCAGCGGATAGCTGCAAATACCGTTCCAATCGGCCGCTGGAGTGTTCCGGCCCTTGGCCTTCGTAGCCATGGGGCAGCAGGATGACCAAGTTGCTGCGCTGCGTCCATTTGGCGCGTCCGGCAGAAATGAACTGGTCGAGAATCACCTGCGCGGCATTGGCGAAATCGCCGTACTGCGCTTCCCACAGTACGAATGTCTCCGGCGCAAATACGTTGTAGCCGTACTCGTAGCCGAGCACCGAAGCCTCCGACAGCGGGCTGTTGTAGACGCCGAAGGAAGCCTTGGCATCCTCAAGCTGGTGAAGTGGGGAGTAGAGCGCTCCCGTCTCACTGTCGTGAAGCACGAGATGCCGCTGCGAGAAGGTGCCGCGCTGCGCGTCCTGGCCGCTCAGACGGATTGGTGTTCCGTCCTGGAGAATGGCCGCGAAAGCCAGCGTTTCGGCCAGCGCCCAATCCACTTTCTCCCCGTCATTCAGCAGATCCTTGCGCCGCTGCAGAATCCGCTGCAGCTTCGGGTACACCTTGAAGCCTTCGGGGAAGGACAGCAGCTGGCGGTTAATGCTCTGCAGCCTGCCCAGCGGCACGGCCGTAGGCGCCGGGGTTTCTTCATCCGTCTGCAAGGCGACGGATGTCTTCGTCTCGCCGTTCTTCTGCTTGCCCTCTTTCATCCGCTCGTAAGCCTGCTGAAGCACATTGTCCGCTTCGGCGATCATCTTCGCCAATTCATCCTGGGCAATCACCTTCTCGCGCTCCAGCCTTTCGGCATAAATCCGGAAGACGGTAGGATGATTTTTTACCTTGCCGTAGACAATCGGCTGGGTCATTTCGGGATCATCCATTTCATTATGTCCGTGTCTGCGGTAACCGACAAGATCGATCAGAAAATCTTTTTTGAACAAGTTGCGGTAAGCGCTGGCCATGCGGACGGCGGCAATGCAGGCCTCCGGATCGTCGGCATTGACATGAACGATCGGAATTTCATAGCCTTTGGCAAGATCGCTCGCATAGTGCGTGGAGCGGGAATCCTCGCTTTCGGTCGTGAAGCCGATCCGGTTATTGACGATGATGTGGATCGTTCCGCCATTCTGGTACCCTTGAAGCTTGCCGATATTCAGCGTCTCCGCCACAATGCCTTCGCCGGGGAAGGCGGCGTCTCCGTGGATTAGTACAGCTATGGCCTTGTTCGTGTCCAGCCCAGGCAGCCCCGGAGCCCTCCGGTCTTCTTGGGCCGCGCGCGCAAAGCCTTCGACGACCGGGTTGACGAATTCCAGATGGCTCGGGTTGTTGGCCAGCGTCAGACGGGCGCGAACGGTCTCGCCTTCGTGGAACGCGCGGTCGGCGCCCAAATGGTATTTTACATCTCCGGTCCAGCCGTAGTTGATGCCCATGGAGCCTTCGGACGGGAACAGCTCCTTGTTCGGAGAGTGGTGGAATTCGGAGAAAATAATATCGTACGGTTTGCCCAAAATATGCGCGAGCACATTCAAACGGCCCCGGTGGGCCATGCCCATCAGGATATGCTCTGCGCCGTCGTGCGCGGCTGCGCGGACAATTTCATCCAGCATGGGAACCAGCGCATCATTGCCTTCCAGGCTGAAGCGCTTCTGGCCGACGAATGTCTTATGCAGGAACGTCTCGAACTGCTCCACCTGGATGAGCCGGCCCAGCAGCCCTTTGCGTTCCGCCGGGATGAGCGGAGCGGGCGAGGTGGCCGATTCTGCCTGGCTGTTCAGCCAGCGAAGCTCCTGCTCGTCGTGGACATGGCTGAACTCGTAGGCGATCGTCTTGGTATAGGTTTGGCGCATCCGGTGATAAGCGTCCCAGCCTGTCAGCACATCCTGGGGAGCATTCTCCCAGATGAGCGAAGCCGGCAGGGCAAGCAGATCTTCGCGCGTAAGCTCATAAGTCTCGGGGTCCAGCCATTTGGCCATGGAGGTAGGGTCCTGTCCCAGCGGATTGATGTCGGCGGCCAGATGGCCAAAAATGCGGATGCTCGCGATTAGCTTGGAGGCTCTAACCGCTTTGCGGAGCCAGTCGGTATCGGTGGGCAGGGCCGGTCCGGGAGTTCTTGCAGCCTCGGATGTCAGCGGAGGAGAACCATAGATGGTGAATAGTTCGCGGTAGTGGGCTTCCACTGAAGAAGGATTTTCGGTGAAATGTTCGTACTTTTCCTGAATGTAGCCCAGATTGGGACCGTAATACTTGCTCCAGACGGATTCGTTGTAGGACTCTTTGGCTGACATGAAACATCCTCCTAACGGTTAAGCTCCAAAGGTGGCGCCGATCAGGAAGGCCCGTTTTTGGAGCTGCGGTGGTTACGTTTACATTCTATAACAAAGACAACCCATTATAAAGCCGGTGTCTCATCCTATTGTGCTCCTTTCAACATATGTAATCAATTCAAGCTTTCGTCCAATCCGTTCGAAAAATGGCATAATTATTTACAGGGCCAAATAACCAGATAAATGAGTCGCTATTTCCAAAAAAAATTTGGTTAAAGACTTGAAAAATGGGTATTTGTCATATATAGTTCATTCATACTACTAAGGTCATACATATGTTCAAGTTATTTCTACTGCCGGGTGCCATTTGATCTAACTCTATTTTTTTCTCCGCGCATACTTACTTATTTCCAAAATTCGACACACTTTAGGACGAACTTCTTGTATAATATTCTTGCAAGACTCATTGTAAAGAGAATCAATATCAGATCCTTGAATGCAAGGGTCCAGTAAAAGGTAAACCTGCTGAAAGGCAGGGGCACAAAGTCACGGGTCTAAGGTAATTTCTATATACTACGACGGCCGGACTGCCTGGGGATAAAATCTTAGGAGGAGATTTTTTGGACAAGTCCAACCAGGGGAACATCGGAGAGCTGCAGTCGTTAGAGCTTGATATGGAATGGGTGTATTTGCTTCTGAAAGCAAAGAAGCAAGGGCTCCAAGTGGATGAGATTCGTCAGTTCTTCAATGACAGGACACTTAAGGCAATATAGCAAGAGAGGTCTGACAGGGCATCATCAATTGGCATTTAAAAGAGGACATGGCGGCGCGGCGTCATGTCCTCTGTATGTTTGTGGGGTTTACTGGGTTACTGGTTCTTTTGTTCAAGCCGCCATTTCTGGTAATCCAGAAATTCCTTAAACTCGCGTTTGCTGACGCCTGAGGACATAGCCTCCTGCACCAGCTTGAACCATTCGGAATCCAGCGGTTCCTCCTGCGTATCGGAATTCTCTCCATAGAGAAGAACGTGAACGGGAACGTCCAGAGCCTCGGCAATTTTTTCAATGAATTGGATAGAGGGGTTGGATTGAATGTTGCGTTCAACATTGCTCAAGTATGATTTGGCCACATCAGCCTTGCTGGCCAGCTCGGATAAAGATAATCCCTTTTCCAGACGAAGATGCTGAATGTGTTGTCCTATATTATCTGGCACGACGAGTTACGCCCCCCTCCTTGTTTTTTGGTACTAGTATAGCAAAGGTCCGCATACAAGGCAAAGCAGGCATTTTCCAGAAATTCTAGGAATCTGAAAGCTATAATCCGGCTGGACGCTAATTCTATTCTTTCCCCTTCGATTTCTGCGGCGGCGCGGCAGCGAATCGTTAAGGCAGCCGCTCGCCCCGGGAGCTGACGTACAGGTCATACCATTCCTTACGGGTAAGCGTAAGCTTGTCCGCGCCTTCGCAGGCTGCGATGCGCTTCGGGTTTACGGTCCCGATGACGGGCTGAATCGCGGCTGGATGCGTCATCAGCCAAGAGAGGACAATCGCTTCCGGGGTCGTCCCTTTCTCGTCGGCCAGTGTACGGACCAGGCGCGCGGTGCTGCGGACGGTTTCGGATTCTTCGTCCAGCGGGCGTCCGCTGTATTTGCCCTGGGCCAGCGGCCCCCACGCTTGGAGCTGAATATTTTCCAGCCTGCAATGCTCGATCGTTCCTTCGGGCATGCCCTGCTCTCTCCAGGCTTGCTGATTGACGCTTACGACCGAATCGAGCCAGTAGATCTTCTCGAGGCTCATTTCCAGCTGATTGACGATAAACGGCTCATCGCTGTATGCCTGAAGCAGCTTGATCTGCCCCTGGCTCATATTGGAGACACCAAAATGCCGCACCTTGCCAGATTGCTTAAGCAGATGAAGCGCTTCGCCCACTTCTACAGGGTCCATCAGCGGATCGGGGCGGTGAAGCAGCAGAATATCAAGGTATTCTGCTCCCAGACGCGACAGGATGCCGTCTACGCTGCTTAGGATATGGCTCTTGGAGAAATCGAACACATTGGAGCTTTCGCCCGGTTCGGCCAGCTTAATGCCGCACTTCGATTGAAGAATGATCCGTTCACGCAGCTCCGGCCGTTCTTTAAGGACGGTGCCGAATACTTGCTCCGCTTTGCCGCGAGTATAAATATCGGCATGGTCGAACATATTGACGCCGATGGAGAGCGCCGCTTCAACAGCCTCGTGTCCTTCCTTGATCTGCTCCTTGGTAATCGCCTCGCGGTCCCAGCCTCCGCCTAGACCCATACAGCCCAGGACAAGCCGGCTTGCGGGAATTCCGCGCTTGTTAAGCGGTAACGTTTTCAATTCAATCCCTCCGTCATTGTGGTAGATGATTTCAGAGATATTGTACAACTTTGGAAGCCGGCAGGATACTTTAGGTCAGTTTGGATCGCTGAAGAAGCGGCGCCAGGCGTCACACCTGGGTTACTCCTTCAGCTCCAAAGGCTTCCCGATATCGCCGAGCTTATGCGCCCGTACGTCAGCGTACAGGCGCTTCAGCCAGTTCAGTTCCGTCAGGCTGTGCTCATATTTGCCGTACATGAGATGCAGCGCGGCGCGGGGAACGACGGGAACATGCTCTTCATAGACCTGATAAGCGAGATTGACCTGATGCTCGGTCTCCCGGATGCGCTCCTCCAGCAGCTTCGCAATCTTGGCCGGATCAATATGCCGGGAGAAAGCGAGCGCGAGGTACATCGGATGATAGAGGGTGTCGTTCTTCTTGAACAGCTGCAGCAGGAGCTGCTCGAACAGGGCCTTTCCCGAATCTGTGATCCGGTATATGGTTTTGTCCGGCCGGTCGCTGCTGCGGATGATCTCAACCTGCGCAATCTGTCCGTTCTTAGCTAACTGGTCCACGGCGTAGTACAGGGAGCCCATTTGCAGCTTCGTAATCTGATCGATTGCTCGGTCTTTCATCACCAGCATCATTTCATAGGGATGCATGTCCCGTTCCAGCAGCAGTCCGAGAACAGCGAGCTTCATCGACATGGCTGCTCTACTCCTTGGCAGGCTCCGGTGCCGAAATCTTCGGGCGGGCGAGCAGGCGGTCTCTCGGCATCAGCAGCACGGCGGCAAATCCAAGCGCGGCGGGAACCAGCGCCCACAGGAAAGAGTGAGCGATGGAGGATGACAGCGCGGCGGATATTTTCTCCAGCACCGGTGCCGGGATTTGCGCTCTTGCTTCCGGTGTCAGCGCGGCTCGCGGATCGCTGAAGGCGGATGACTGGGCGGCTCCGAACGCGCTGCTGAGTCTGTCCGTGAACAGATTGCGCTGAATGATACCGAAGATCGTAATGCCAAGCGTCATGCCGAGTGAACGCATAAAGGTATTGGTCGACGTGGCCGCGCCGCGCTGCCGCACATCAAAATGATGGACGGAAGACATGTTAAGCACTGAGAAGGAAAATCCGACGCCGAAACCGGTCAAGGCCATATAGATGTTGACCAGCAGGCGCGAAATGTCCGGCGACAGGGTGCCGAGCAGGGCGACGCCGGCGATGAAGCAGACCGCAGACAGCAGCATGATGCTGCGGAAGCTTGTCCGGGACGTAAGCTGGCCGCCAAGCTGGGCGCCGACGACAGAACCGATCATCATCGGCATCAGAATTAGGCCGGAATTAGTGGCCGAACCGCCGAATACGCCCTGCACGAAGATCGGGATAAAGACGGTCGCCACAATGAAGGCCGAGCCGTAGAAAAAGGCCGCCAGAGCGCTAGTGGCAAACAATCTTTTGCGAAACATGCCGAAGGTGATGACAGGCTCGGCCGCCCGCCGCTCAATGAGCAGAAAAGCGATTAGCAGCACTGTAAAGCCCCCAAACAGGCCAAGGATAGCGGGGGAATCCCAAGCGTACTGCCGTCCGCCGATCCTTTGTCCGCCAAGCTCCAGAGCGAACATTAGACAGATAATCGCGCCGACCAGCGTAAAGGCGCCGCCCCAGTCGATCCGCTGCTTGGAGTGAGTCACCGATTCTTTGTAGGCCAGAGCGAGCATGATGAAGGCGATAACCCCAAGAGGGAGATTGATGTAGAATATCCAGCGCCAACCGACATATTCGGTGATATAAGCGCCGAGCAGCGGACCTAGGACGCTTGAGATACCGAAGACCGCGCCGAACAGTCCGGTCATCTTGCCGCGCTTCTCCGGCGGAAAGATATCGAATATAATCGTGAACGCGATCGGCATCAGCGCCCCGCCGCCCACCCCTTGAATCGCCCGGTAGATGCTGAGCTGGGTAATGCTTCCCGCGGTGCCGCAGAGGGCCGAGCCGATCAGGAACAGCAGCAGTCCGAGCATGAAGAAACGTTTGCGTCCGTACATATCGGACAGCTTGCCGAAGACGGGAGTGCCGGCCATCACCATAACCATATACGCCGAGGTTATCCATACAATTTTGTCCAAACCGCCTAATTCGCCGACAATGGTACCTAGAGCTGCGGCGACGATTGTGTTGTCCATCGCGGCCATCAAAATGCCGAGAAGCAGGCCGGCTACGACAAGTTTCAGATTGCTATCTTTGGAATACATGATTTAAACTCCTTTTTCTGAGTGTTTAGTGAAGTCTAATTATATTCAAATTTGAGTAGGCAATCAATACATTTTATGACAAAAAAGGACCCCACTCGACTGAGGTCCTGCTGTTCACGCTTTTTCGGTTTCTTCGCGCCGCCGGATAAGAACAGGTCTATACCGCAGTTTCCTTGGTGCGCAGCTGCCTGGATTCGATATAGCTGATGAAGAACTCCGTAAGCTCCGGATCGAATTGGCTGCCCGAACACGCTCTGAGCTCGACAATCGCCTCTTCCACGGATTTGGTCTGTTGATAGGGACGTTCCGTCGTCATGGCGTCAAAGGAATCGATAATGGTCAGCATCCGGCACAGCCTTGGAATTTCCTCGCCTTTGAAGCCGTGCGGATAGCCTTTGCCGTTGTACCATTCGTGGTGCAGCTCGATATAGGGGGCCAAATCCTTGAACTTGTCGCCCATCAGCGCCATTTGCTTGCCCCAGGTCACATGCCATTTTACCATTTCCCACTCCTCGGGCGTGAGCGTCTCCTTCTTGTTCAGTATGCCCAAGGGGATTTCGAGCTTGCCGATATCATGGATCAGCGCACCCAGCGTGAACTGGCGTTTCGACAGGCTGTCCAGCATGAGCAGCTCGCTGATGTCCATAGCGTACCGGAATACCCGTTTGGAATGTTTAAACGTTTCCCGATCCTTGTACATGAACAGGTTGAGCTGCTGCTCGATATCCCGCACGTCCTGACTGAAATCGATATCCTGCTCAAGCGGTGATTGGTGGCCGTAGATATGGACCATATTCTTGCCCTGCTTCTTGGCGTAATACAGTGCCTGGTCGGCCTGATCGACAAGCTCCGATTTGTCGTGAATGTCGCTGCGGTAGCCCGCGATTCCTGAGGAGAAGGACAAGCAGCCTTGAGGGAAAATCTCCGCCCCTTCAAAAGGGGAGTTGTTCAGTGTTTTGCGCAGGCGGTCGAGAAAGCTTTTGGCCTGCTCGGTGTCAAATGAGGGCATCAGGATCGTGAATTCTTCCCCGCCATAGCGGGAGACGACCATTTCGGCGCCGCCGCATTCCTTTTTCAGCAATTCCGCCAAAAAAACGATCAGCCCGTCACCCTTAAGATGGCCGAAGTGGTCATTATATTTCTTGAAATCGTCGATATCGATCATGGCGAGCGACAACGAGGAGCCTGTGCTTCGGGATTTGCCCATTTCCTCTTCCAGCGTCAGCTCGAAATAGCTGTGGTTGAACAGACCTGTCCGCGGGTCCCGGTTCGCCCGCTCCTCGATGTCCCGGTACATCGCGAACATCTGCTTGAACGCATAAGACAGCAAAACGCTGAGACAGAGAAACAGGGCCAGCCCGAAAATATGATTATGATATAACAGGATGACCAGCACGAGCGCCAGCACCAGGGTACTGAGGTAGGCAATGATCGTATCCTTCAGCATTCCTCTTAGCGTTTCGTACAGATTCTCATTATAGAAGACATAGTAGTAAAAGACGATCAGCATCGTGTTCAGCACGAAGTATATGGCCATGCCTCCGGCATACGCCAGAAGATGGTTGTCCATAAGCGGTCCCCGTACCCCTCCCAGGGCAGTAAAGGAAAAGGATGCGGAGGCGATAATGATCGAGTATATGGCAAAGTTGATCAGGTGCTTCCACCAGATGGTCTTGCGTTCAATCAGAAAAATAATCGCGGACGAGACCAGAAGGACGGTTAAGCTGAACGTGGGGCCAAACACGAAAATACAGGCCAGATAAACGGAAGAGTCCAGGGATAACCCGTTGCCCTGCGGAGGAAGCTGGAAGGTAAAGACCGTTAATACGACAGCCGCTCCGGATAGCGCATACACCCATACCCAAGTTGAAGTTGTATAGTGAACAAAAGCGCCCTGATTATATATCGTGAACAAACCGAGTCCCGTCAGGCAAATGGCAAGGGCGTACAGGTGACTCAGGTTCAGCTTGGCTATGACCGTATTCCAATTTGGCAAAAGTTCCCCTCCTTTTCGCAAGTATCTTGGTTGTCCCATTTATTTTAAGGGAAGATAAGGATAAGCGTGAAGCTTTTTTTAAAAATATAAGACGTTATAAGCTTCGCCCCTATCGTTTGGTCTATATTGGAGTTGGAGTTTTCTGGCATGTTAAAAAGCAGGCTGAACATCAGCCTGCTCTCTATTCCATTCAATCAACGGCCGCCACCGATAAGTCTGAATCCGGAGGTCAAAGCCAAGACCACGGAAGCAACGATAACCGTATTGATGATAATGCGCGAATACAACATGCCATCCCATTTCTTTTTCATAATTGTTCACCCCTTTCGATAACGGATCGTCAAGACTGCTTGGCTTCCATCTCCTGAGTTTGAACCTGTCTTTTGTCTGGAACAAGAATGTGCTGAAGATAGAGGAAAATCCCTACATTCATCACAATATCGCCAACGCTGATGACCTGAGTGCGCGGATAAGGCTTGGACAGCGGAATAATATCCCCAAGGAACGGCAGCCTGGTCGCGGAATCCATTAGAAAATGCTTCGTAACAACGGCTCCCGACTGCAGAAGATGCACGTAATAAGGGTCCAGAACCTTTGCCGCTTCCAGCGAGACAGGCATCTTGCCGCCATTGACGGCCATGACGAGAAAGTTCAGAAAGACACCGGCAAAAATGAACAGAAAGCCCGGAGTACTCCGGTTCAACCACAGGATGTAAAGCCCTGCCACGTACACGCCGGCAAAGAAAATACCGCTGAACGAAGCAAAGGCAGCCGACCGATCATTCAGTTCAAACACGACAAACTGCAGCAGCAAAAGCAAGGGAAACCATAAGCCGCCTCTGATGCGCAGGCTGCCGAACTGCTTCAGACCGTAACGAAATCCGCCCCGGAGCAGCCCGACAACCAAACCGAGCACAATACCGTCGTAGACCATGTTGAATGCTCCTATACCTATGTTTTGATAAAAGGAATCCTATGCACATTAAGGATATTCGACCCTAAATATGGAAATCCTTCTGACTATGACGATATTCCTCAAATTTTTTCAAAAATAGGTGTCGAAAAATTAAAAACACGGGTTAATGAATTTTGTTGCTTGACATACCCCCATGGGGTATATTAAAGTGGTGTTGAGGAGGTTGATGCATGGGGGCACATGAGAAGCATGATAAAGGTGTTGTTCCGCATGACTGCTGCGGCAGCGATTGCCATTCTTCCGAAGAGCGTAAAAGCCATCATACCCAGGAATTCAAGAACGGGCTGACTACCCGGCTTAACCGCATTGAAGGGCAGATCCGGGGGATTAAAGGCATGATTGAGCGCGACACCTACTGCGATGATGTCCTGACTCAGCTTGCTGCGGTTCAGTCGGCGCTTGGAAGCGTCGGGAAGCTGCTGCTTGAGGGCCATATGAAGAGCTGCATCATTGACAGAATTGAAGCCGGAGAACATGAAGTTGTCGACGAACTGCTGGTTACAATCGGCAGATTAATGAAATAAGGAGAGGATTAATAATGGCGAACGTTATATTGAATGTAGAGGGAATGTCCTGTGGACACTGCGTAAGCTCGGTGGAGAAAGCGGTAGGCAATCTGGGAGCATCCGCAACCGTGAATCTGGCAGCCAAGACGGTAGCGGTCGATTATGACGACAGCAAGCTCAGCCTGGGAGCCATCAAGGAAGCCATTGAAGAGCAGGGCTATGACGTAGTTCAATAAGCCGAATGAGGCATAAACAAGGCATGGAGCATTAGGGGCAAGAAGTCCCGTTGCAACGCTCCGCGCCTTCTCTTTTTTACATTTGCATACCCCCTATGGGTACCTGAAAAGGATGTGATCTTATGGAGGAAACAGCAGCGGCTCCGGCAGAGGAACAGGCGACCTTGCAAATTACGGGCATGACCTGCTCCGCCTGCGCGGCGAGGATCGAGAAAGGGATATCCCGCATGGAGGGCGTCTCCCGGGCGAATGTCAATCTTGCGCTGGAGCAGGCGGCGGTTGGCTTCGATCCCAAGGTTGTCAGCGTGCCGAAGATCGAGGAGAAGATTCGCTCGCTCGGCTACGACACGGTGAAGGAAGCGGCGGACTTCGATATTTCCGGCATGACCTGCGCGGCCTGCTCCGCCCGGATTGAGAAGGTTCTCGGCAAGATGCCGGGTATCGCCGGAGTCAATGTTAACCTTGCGCTTGAAACGGCGCATGTCGAATATACCCCGGGGATGATTACTCCCCAGGACATAATCGCCAAGGTCGACTCGATCGGCTATAAAGCCTCGCTCAAGGAAGACCGGAGGGAGACGGCCGACCGCCGGGAGCTTGAAATCAGCCGCAAGCGCATAAAGTGGATGATTTCGGCGCTGTTGTCCCTGCCGCTGCTGTGGGCGATGGTCGGGCATTTCTCCTTCACTTCCTGGATTCCCGTACCGGAGCTGTTCATGAATCCGTGGTTCCAGCTTGTTCTGGCGACGCCGGTGCAGTTCATAATTGGCTGGCAGTTCTATGTCGGCGCCTACAAGGCGCTGCGGAACGGCAGCGCCAATATGGATGTGCTGGTGGCGCTGGGCACGTCGGCTGCTTACTTCTACAGCCTGTACCTTACGCTTGATTCCCTGCGGATGAACGGCATGAATCATACGGTTGAAATGTACTATGAGACGGGCGCTGTGCTGATCACGCTCATTCTGGTCGGCAAATGGTTCGAGGCGCTGGCGAAGGGCCGCTCCTCCGACGCCATCCGCAGCCTGATGGGCCTGCAGGCCAAGACGGCGCTTGTGGTGCGTGAGGGAACGGAGATGAGCGTTCCCGTAGAGGAAGTCGTGATCGGGGATATCGTGCTTGTGAAGCCGGGCACCAAGATTCCCGTCGACGGTGAAGTGACCGAAGGCTTGTCATCCGTGGATGAATCAATGCTTACGGGCGAGAGCATTCCAGTGGAGAAGAAGCCGGGCGACCCCGTGATCGGAGCGACGGTGAACAAGAACGGCGTGCTGAAGATCAAAGCCCGCAAGGTGGGCCGCGATACGGCACTTGCCCAGATTATCCGCGTGGTTGAGGAAGCGCAGGGGTCCAAGGCGCCAATCCAGCGGGTGGCGGATGTCATCTCCGGCATCTTCGTGCCGATTGTGGTAGCCATCGCGGCGCTGACGTTCCTGATCTGGTACCTGTGGGCGGCGCCGGGACAGTTCGCCGAAGCGTTGGAGAAAGCAATCGCCGTGCTTGTTATTGCCTGCCCCTGCGCGCTGGGCTTGGCGACGCCGACCTCGATTATGGCCGGCTCCGGCAGGGCCGCGGAGCTTGGCATTCTGTTCAAGGGCGGCGAGCATCTGGAAGCCGCGCAGGGCATTCAGCTCGTCGTGCTCGACAAGACGGGCACCGTGACGAGCGGCAAGCCGGTGCTCACGGACGTGCTTGTATCGCCCGGCTTCAAGGGCGCGCCGGAGCTG
>NZ_ASSD01000548.1 GCF_000520715.1 Paenibacillus zanthoxyli JH29 | reverse complement strand
GGGCTGCGGCAGCTGCTTCTTCTCCGCCAGCTCATCCAGCGTAATGCCCGTCATTAGCGTGTACTGCACCTCTCTTTTTCCCAGCACGGCCTTGACGCTCGCTACGCACTCATCCCCGCTCAAACCCGGATAATAGGACGATTGCAGCGTATATACGATCTCGGCAATCGAATCAATGGAAACGCCTCTGCGCTCCAACAAATCCACCGCCAGCTCATAGGACATCATCATTCCCCTTTCCGCAAGTGAAGCCTGTGGTTCCCTAATGTATGCGAAAAAAGGCTGAAATGTTCTTATTTTATTCTTATTGTGCCTGGTCCTAAGACCAGTTCGACAAGACCAAACAGCTCCGGCGACGGTTTGATCCGGAAGCTGTCGCTAAGCGCGATCAGCTTCTGCTCCCGCTCGTAGAACAGGAGCGTGGGAACCGCTCCGGGATGACGCTGCAGCAGCTCTTTCAGCTGCGGCAGCAGGCCG
>NZ_ASSD01000547.1 GCF_000520715.1 Paenibacillus zanthoxyli JH29 | reverse complement strand
CCCGCCGGTCTGCGGCAGCAGCAAATTCCGCAGGCGCTGCGTCCTGGCGGCGGCATCCCGCACCCCGCGAAAATCAAACAGCTGAGGCTGAGGGACGCTCAAATCCTTAAGCATAAGCTGAACCTTGCGGGAACCGTTCCATTCATTGATCGACAATTCCGCCAGGACATCGATACCGGTACCTGGGGGAAGCAGTTCTGCCAGCTCTCCCTTGCCGAAAGCGACGGCTTCGACCGTCGCGCCTCCCTGCTGCAGAACCAGCTTCAGATGCCGATTGCCCTGCCCCATCGTACGCGTCTCCTTCACCACCGCTTCCCGCACAATGAACTTTGGCAGCGGATTGCTCATGCCGAAAGGAGCCAGCAGTTCAAGCTCCTCGGCGGCCTGGAGCGTCAAATCAGCCAGCGCATACTCTCCGTCCGCCTCAGTAACAGGCACCAAATGCTCGTCCGTCAGGACGCCTGAAGCGAATTTCTCAAGCGCTGCGGTAAATGCTTCGAGATTATCCAGATGAAGGCTCATGCCTGCCGCCGCCGGATGCCCGCCAAAGTGATCCATGAGCTCCGAGCAGGAGGAAAGCGCCTCATAGATGTCAAGGCCCGGAATGGACCGGGCCGAGCCTTTGCAGCAGCCCGTCTCCGGATGGATATCCAGTATAATCACCGGTCTGTAGTACCGCTCAAGCAGCTTGGAAGCCACAATCCCGACAACCCCAACGTTCCAACCTTCCCCGGCCAGAACGATAATGCCCGGAAGCTTTCCGTCCTTGAGTCTCTCCTCCAAACGGCTAACAGCCTCCGCAACAATCCGCTCTACGACCATCTGCCGCTCTTTATTCAGCAAATCTAGTTCTCCGGCAAGGCGCTCTGCCTCCACGGGGTCATCCGTTGTCAACAGTGACACGGCCCGTCCGGCATGATCCAGACGCCCGCTGGCGTTAATGCGCGGTGCAAGGGCAAAAGCGACATTAACCGCGTCCACACTCTTCACGTTTACGGCGCTCACTTCAAGCAGAGCCCGGACGCCAGGATATTTCGAGCTACGCATGCTCTTAAGCCCCCGGCGCACAATCGCGCGGTTCTCATCAAGCAGCGGCATCAGGTCGGCAATTGTTCCGATAGCTGCGATCTCCGACCATTCTTCCGGAACTTCACCGTCCAGGAGAGCCTGAGCCAGCTTGTAGGCAACTCCCACTCCGGCCAATCCCTTGAACGGATATGGGCAGCCGGGCAGCTTCGGATTAATAAGAGCGTAAGCAGCAGGGAGAACCTCCGGCGGCTCATGGTGATCCGTTACGATAACATCCATTCCCAGCTCGTTCGCATAAGCAATTTGGCTGCATGCGCTGATCCCCGTATCCACGGTGATAACCAGTGAGACGCCCTGCTGCAGCGCCCAATCGAGCGCATGGTTATGCAGTCCGTAGCCCTCAACCGACCGGTGGGGGATATAAATATCGAAAGAAGCCCCCAGATGGCGCAGCAGATGGATCATCAGCGACGTGCTGGATACTCCGTCAGCGTCGTAATCTCCGTATACAAGAATATGTTCCTTTTCCTGCAGCGCTTTTTTAATCCGGGGAACAGCCTCCTTCATCCCTTTCAGCAAGAACGGGTCATGCTCTTCTTCCGTTCCGGCGTTAATAAATGCAAGAGCTTCCTCCGGTGCTGTCATTCCCCTTGCGGCAAGTAAGGAAGCAACCAGTGGAGAAGCAGAAAGACTCCGGGCCAATTCCCTGGATTGAACGGAATCGACAGCCGGAGAGTGCCATTTGGTTTTTGAATACAGCAATGCGGTTCACCTTTCTCTCATGCTAAGCCGGTTATTGCAGCAGTGTCGGCGCTTCGCTATCCGCCAGCTCATAGTTGGTCTTATAGGGATAACCCGGCTCGTAAGGGACGATATCCATATGAACCTCGCTAACGTGGACGAAACGGTGCTGCAGCAGCTTTTTAGCGCAGTCCGCAATTTCGCGGGCTTCCAATACGGTGATTCGCGGATTCACGCTGATGGTCACATCGAGATTCACGCAGCGCCCATCTTCTAGCGCCTTTAAATGCTCTACGCGAATAACTCCATGCACCTTCTGAACGGTATCGATAAAGCTGACCGAGTCCTCATGCGGAAGCTCTTGGCCTTCCTTGCCTTGAATCGTACTTAGAATAAGCAAATACCCTTTACGGAGAATCAGGCAAGCGGCAAGAAGGGCGGCGATCGGGTCCAGGTATAAGAGAGGATGCAGGTAACCTCCGAGCATGGTGGATGCTGCCACGCCAATCAATACGGTCAGCGAAGTATACAGGCTGTAACGGTGGTTATCGGCATAGGCGGCATGACTGCCATTTCCGATTTTTTGGGCCGAACGGTATTGATATTGAAAAATAACTTCTTTCACCAGTAGAGACAAAAAGATCGTCAACAGGGCATGTTCTCCCGAAGGATTCAAATCACCGCTCGTCAAATCGCGGATTGCGGAAAAAGCGATCTGAAGACCGCCCATCAAGATAAGTACTGCAAACACTACGGATAAAACAGGCTCCCGCTTACTCTTCCCATCCCGGGCAATCGGTCTTTTCTTGCGGCTCCCCTTACCTTCGACACGCCACGGGAGAATTTCGGCCAGCTTCGCTGCGGCATCCGCGCCCGAGTATAAGGCATCGGCGATCAAAGCCTTACTCCCGGAAAAATAGCCCGCGCCCCCCTTAACCAAAGCCAGCGCCAAATCACCGGCAATTCCGAGCCAGGCCGCACGCTCTTTTTGAGACAAGTACTTCTCATTCATCTGGGTTCCTCCTTGCCGCTTCCAAATATAGGCGTGTTGAGTATAAAGACCTGATATCTCCCCCAGGTTTTCAAAAGCCGCGTTGTCATGAACGCGGCTTCGTCTGGTAGCTCATTATGCTTAGGCAGGCTTGCTCTTGGACTTCAACTTCTGGTTCTTCTTCAGCAGCAGCCAGAGCGGGCTTGCGATAAAGATGGAGGAATAAGCTCCGAACAGCAGGCCGATAACCATGGCCAGAGAGAACATTTTGATCGACTCGCCGCCAAGCACAAGCAGGAAGAATGCGGCGATGAATACGGTAAAGGCGGTGTAGAGCGAACGCATAATCGTCTGGGATACGCTCTTGTTCACCAGATTTTTCAGATCGTCATAAGTCTTTTGCTTGCCGAAACGCAGGTTCTCGCGAATCCGGTCAAAAATAACGATCGTATCGTTGATTGAATAACCGATGATCGTCAATACCGCGACAATGAATGTCAGGTCCACTTCCAGCCGGAAAATGGAGAATACGGCAACGACCATGAACGCGTCATGGATAAGAGCGACGATCGCAGCTATCGCAAAGCGCCACTCAAAACGGATGCTGACGTAAACAATAATGCCCAGGCAGGAAATGAGAACCGCATAAATCGCGTTGCGGGCAAGCTCCTTGGCCATTTCGGTATCGACGGTGTTGATTTCAAACGACGCCTTGTCGTCAAGCTTGGTAATGGCGCTCTTCAGCGCGGCATCCTGCTGGCTTGTCAACTCTTTGTCATAGCGGATGGTCACGCGCTGCGTTCCGGGTGTAATATCCGGCTCGTGATCCGTTCCAATGTTAGCGACAGCCGTACGAATCTGGTCCACCGTCAAATTCTTGGAAAGGGAAACGTCAACGTTGGAGCCGGCTTTGAAATCGACGCTGTAGTTCAGATTGAATATGGCCAGGAATATGATCCCCAGAATCGTAAGCGTGATAGAGAAAATATAAAAATACTTGCTCAAGTGAACGTAATCCAGCTCTTTCTTAAAGCGCACTGATTTCACTCTCCTTTACCCCGAATTGCTTCGGCTTACTCAGCTTGCCGGCCTTAACCAGCATATTAAGCAGCCAGCGGGCGAAATAAAGGTTCGTAAATATGCTGAGCAGAATTTCTACAATCAGCACGAGCGCGAAGCCTTTTACCGAGCCTGTACCATAAGCGAACATGACGGCCGCGACGATAATCGTGGTGATATTCGAGTCCATAACGGTACGGAAGGAGGACTTGCTGCCTGCCTTGACGGAGGACATGATGCTCTTGCCGCTCCGCATTTCTTCCCGAATCCGTTCATTTGTAATAATGTTGGCGTCAACCGCCATCCCGATCCCGAGTATGAATGCCGCTATACCCGGAAGCGTCAAGGTAAAATCGGCAACCACGAAGACCAGGATCAGCAGCCATGTATGCAGAATCAAGGCAAAGCTGGCGATCAGGCCAGGAACACGGTACATGCCGATCATAAAGATTAGAATAAATACAGAACCAATCAGGCCGGCTCGAACCGTCTGATCCAGGGACTGCTTGCCAAGAGTCGCCCCTACGCTTTGGGAGTATTTCTCCGTCAGCTTCAGCGGCAGAGCCCCGAGATTGATTGTATCGGCCAACTCACGAGCACTTTCAAGCGTATAATTTCCAGAAATAGATGCGGTACCGTCTGTTAATACCGCTCTTACCACAGGGGGTTCAGAGAGTGGCGTCTCATCCAGGTAGATCGCTAGGTGCTGGCCGAGCAGACGCTTCGTAATTTCCGCAAATTTCTGTTTATCTTTAACCTTGATGCTGATTTCGATCTGATTCAGGTTGTCGCGGCCGACGGTCGCGGCGTTCTCCACGAAGTCGCTGCCTACCAGTTCGATTTTGCTGTACGTTCCCGGGGCGTCGCCTGGGGCGGCGCTGCGGAAAGTAAGGACCGCGGGTTCCTTCATCTTCTCACGAACCTCAGCCTCATTGGTAACACCGGCGATTTTCAGACGGATGCGATCCGTTCCTTCGGTGGTAACCTCAGGTTCGCTTGTTCCCAGTACGTTGGCCCGTTTCTCCAGGCTTGCAGCGGTCTGCAGCAGAGAAGCCCGGGTCACTTCTTGGCCTTGCTCGGAAGGCTGGGCTTGATACAATATTTCGAAGCCGCCTTTCAAATCAAGACCCAACCGCACTCTGTCGAGCAGCCCCGGAGTCGATACCGCCATAACGGCCGCCAAGACTAGCACGGTAATGATAAAGCTCACAAGTCTTTTCATGCTCTTGCTAGTTCCCCTTTCTTAAACTCAATATTCCTATTATAGCGACGCACCAAATGAGCGTCAATTCAAGCAAAGATGAACAACTTCCTCCATATTATCAAAAAGAAACGGCGGCTTCAGCCGCTTTTGTTACAATGCGGCAAGCCATCCGTTCCCAGAGAAGCTATGAAGTCGGCGCTTTTTTACTTTACGCCTGTGTGAAGCCGTTTGCAAAAATCCCTCGTGATTATTTCAGTCCTTTATAGGCGGAAATAGTCAAGTAATTCATGTAAGTTGTCACTTTCAAAGAATAGATATCATTCACAATTCTATGGATCTGCGGCGTTCCTTCCTTGGCGTAATTGCGGCTGACACACTCCCAGATATCCTTGGCGGTTACATATTCATATCCGAGAAGCCGGAATTCCTCCGCCTTGCTGCGGCACATGGCTTCGATATCCTTGTCCAGCATCTCTTGATTATGGTGCTCCGATTCCACGTGTTTACACCTCCCTGGGTCATTGGGCATTGTCCGTAACCTATGTTCTGCCTGCTTAGAAACTAATATTCGACCTTTGCGCGCGCTTTCCTCCCTAAAATTATTCCCCAGAAGCAAAAAAATCAGCCTTTCATTTCCGGACGCTGCCGAAAATGAAAGGCTGCTTGCCTTATGAAAGCCCTTATGCGCGATAAATACTCATCTTGTCCGTACAACTATCCATGATCCCGTGTTCCTCCAGCATCCGGGCAAGCGTCCTGCCGATTTCGGCAGGGCTGGGAGCAATGCGAATGCCGCACGCTTCCAGCCAGGCTATTTTGTCGGCGGCCATGCCTGTTCCCCCGGATATAATGGCTCCAGCATGGCCCATCCGCTTGCCGGGCGGAGCGGTGAGACCGCTGATACAACCGACAACCGGCTTTGTCATATGGGATCGAATCCATTCCGCCGCTTCCTCTTCCGCCGTGCCTCCGATTTCGCCGATCATGACAACCGCCAGCGTGTCCGGATCATCATTGAACAACTTCAGCACGTCGATAAATTCGAGCCCTTTGACCGGGTCCCCGCCGATGCCGACGGCCGTCGATTGGCCGATTCCCCTCGCCGTCAATTGATGCACCGCTTCATAGGTTAGCGTACCGCTGCGCGAGACAACGCCGACATGGCCGGGCATATGGATATATCCAGGCATAATGCCGATTTTGCATTCACCTGGCGTAATGACGCCCGGACAGTTCGGGCCGATCAGGCGCGTGCATCGACCCTCCATATAGCGGGATACCTTGATCATATCAAGGACGGGAATGCCTTCAG
Source organism: Paenibacillus zanthoxyli JH29 (assembly GCF_000520715.1). GTDB lineage: Bacteria > Bacillota > Bacilli > Paenibacillales > Paenibacillaceae > Paenibacillus_AQ > Paenibacillus_AQ zanthoxyli. The sequence continues at coordinate 34,535 of NZ_ASSD01000547.1, read as the reverse complement.
TAATGCAGATCACCAATTCCATTTCCGCATCAACGGCTTCCATGATGGAATCGGCGGCAAAGGTAGGGGGAACGTAGATAACGCTTACCGTGGCTCCCGTTTCGGATTTGGCCTCGCCGACCGTGTTAAACACAGGAACCCGCTTCACCCCTCCGTCCTCAAGTGTAAACCGGATATCCGACCCACCTTTGCCGGGCGTAACGCCCCCAACGATCCGTGTTCCGTATTCCAGCGCTCCCCTCGTGTGAAAAAAACCTGTCGCCCCTGTAATTCCCTGTGTAATAACTTTCGTGCTCGCGTCCACCAAAATGCTCAAAACCAGATCACATCCTTCTGTGCCGCCAAATAATTATTGTACAAGAGAGACAATTTCTCGCACGCTGTCCTCCATCGAATCAGAGGAGATAATGCCGATGCCCGAATCCGCGAGAATCTGGCGGCCAGATTTCGCATTTGTACCTTCCAGTCTCACAACAAGCGGATGAGATAATCCGACTTGCCTGGCCGCTTCCACTACACCGCTCGCAATGACGTCGCAGCGCATAATGCCGCCGAAAATGTTAACAAGTATCCCTTTGACCCGGGGATCGGACAAAATGATCTTGAACGCCGCCGCCACTTTGTCCGCCGACGCGCCGCCGCCCACATCCAGAAAATTGGCGGGCTCTCCCCCGTGCAGCTTAATCATGTCCATGGTTGCCATCGCCAGTCCTGCTCCGTTCACCATGCAGCCGATGCTGCCGTCCAGCGAGATATAGCTCAGACCGTATTCGGCCGCCTCGGTTTCTAGCGGATCTTCCTCGTTCGGATCATGGAGAAGGGTGATATCCGGCTGGCGAAACAGCGCGTTCTCGTCGATATTCAGCTTGGCATCCAAGGCCATCAATGCGCCTTCGCCGGTAATCACCAGCGGATTAATCTCCGCAATGGAGCAGTCATAATCGATGAACGCCTTATAGAGCGCTTGCATCAGCTTCACCGCTTCACCGAGCTTTTCACCGGGGATATTGATGGCGTAAGCCAGTCTCCGCGCCTGGAAAGTCTGTATGCCTATAGCCGGATCAATCGTTTCTTTATGGATTCGTTCGGGACGGGAGGCGGCGACTTCCTCAATGTCCATCCCCCCTTCCTCCGAGCCGATCATTACGACGCGGCGGGAGCTTCGGTCCACGACCAGACCGAGATAGTACTCCTTCGCGATGGAGCAGCCATCCTCAATCAGCAGCCTTCGCACAATCGTTCCTTCCGGACCCGTCTGATGCGTTACCAGCGTCTTGCCCAGAAGCTCTTCCGCATACGCGCGGACCTCTTCGAGGCTACCGGCGATCTTTACGCCGCCGGCCTTTCCCCGTCCGCCCGCATGAATCTGAGCCTTCACTACCACTACGGGGCTTCCCAATGTTTCCGCGGCCCGCATCGCCTGCTCCACGGTGAATACCGTGTGGCCGGGAGGTACGGAAATCCCGTAGGCTTTAAGCAACTCCTTGCTCTCATGTTCATGAATATTCACTGCCTGTATGTCCTCCCTGGAATGCGACGGGCGAACCCGTATACGGGCCGTCTGCCTGTTCTTTTTCATTCAATAAATGCCCACCAATAGCTGCGAGAACGTCATTTCCAGCGAATCGACGGATTGACGATCATTTCCTGGATATGGACAGCCAATGTGGTCAGACTGCTTAGTTCCAGCGGGTCCATATAGCAAATATATCCGGTCGACAAATCTTCGATCATAAGGCGCGGGCCATTGCCGCTCAGGTCTTTCTTCAGTCGAACATGGCCAAACTCATTCAGCAGTTCAAATTCCGTTTCTTCGTCTGTCCTATTTTTCATCCCGCAGCCTCCTGTCATAAAATAAAAGATATATTCCCCACAGGATAATTTGAGCCCATCAGATATACCGTCTTCTTGCGGATGCGCATTTCTTCCAATCTTCCGTCTCCGGTCGTCAACACATGCTCGAAATGTCCCGCATATATCGATTGCTTCCGCTTCCGGTATTCAACGACGCAGAAGGAAGAATAGACGGTCACGCTGTCCTCCCCCAGGTCCGTTATGATAATATTCGAAGTATGCCTCGACGTCTCGGAACGCGGCTCCTGCGGATAGGCAATCTCCTTCTGCGACGTTTTCACCCGGTCCTTAATCCGGTGGATGTCCTCATAGATATGCGACAGCATCTCCCGGGGATCGTCACCACGCTCTACAGGCAGCCAGTAGATGCCGTCCATGGCCCACAAATTGACCCAATCATCATATCGAAACGCATCCAGCAATTGATTTTCTTTCGCCAGAAACGCCGTTGCTTTGGCCTGTAAAGCGATCATTTCCTCATCGCCGACGTTCAACAGTCTGGAAACTATCGTCATGACCGGGCCACCTCTTCCGATGATATTTTGCCGCAGTCTTGCACCTCTTTTTCCCCACTCATCACTTTGAGCCAGTATTCCCATATTTTGCGGATGCACAGTTCATCGGTAATGCCGGCTTCCATCAGTCCATCGCTGTCAATTCCCTGGCGGTTCATTCCCCGAGTCAGCAGCGTCCATGGATTTTTCTGCGCCTCCATGCCTTCCTGAATGCGCTCGAACATCTCATAGTCCTCCTGCCCGCCCCAGGCGGACAAACCGAAGAAGCCTTCCCCTCCGCGCATCCGGTGAATATTAAATTCATCCGGCACGCCCTTGAACCACGGAATGTACACCTCCACGTCCGTCTTGTTAACCGCCACCGGCCGCAGCACCCGGATGCTGAGCGGCGTAATTTGCAAATTCGGAAAGATCGACATATGCGAGCCGCCAGACGCCAGCAGTTCTTTCGCCCGTTCCTCACCGTGCGCCTGAACCATATCCGCAATATAACGTTCAATGGCCTCGTCGGACATTTCCGGATACACCTCCCAGGCTTTGCTTCCGTCTCCCTTTGTATCCGGGTGCGGCATAACGGCCAGGATCGACTGCTCCAGTTGCGTCGGAATCTTCAGCCCTTCCCTTTCCGCACGCCGCTTTCTTTTCTCCAAATAATCAATTGTGCAATGGGCGGGCCCGCCGAGATATCGCTGCCGCTCGCCGCTATCCGGGCCACCGTCTTCCCATACCCCCATCTTTCTCGCGCTGCCCAGCCGTTCGGCAATGAGGTTCATCCAGTTCTCATGTGTAAAATGCGGGTGGTAGCCGTCCGCGCTCCCGTTCTCCAATTGATGCTTCCAGTTCGCGTTCACATCCGTTTTAAGCACACCACGCCTTACATCAATTTCGCCAAGCGGCGAAAGGTTGAAGAAATTGTCAATATACTTCCGGACCGGCTCGGGAAGATATTCCTCGAACGGCATGGCGTTCTCGCTCAGGCTGGCGAAGATTAACCCCCGGTACTCGCCTGTCACCGCTGCCTCATCCAGACCGTATTCCACTTTGTTGAAGTCGTCCCCATACCCTTTCGGGAAAGGAACGCCGATCAGTTCGCCACTGTTCTTATACGTCCAACCGTGGTACGCGCATCTGAAGAACTTGGCGTTCCCTTTCTGAAACTGGCATACAGTCGGTCCTCTATGCTTGCAGCGGTTCATCAGAACCCGGATCTTCCCGTCCTGTCCCCTGCTCATAATCACGGGCTGAAGCCCAATCGTCGTCGTCTTGTAATCGCCGTTTTCCGGCACTTCGCTTGCGTGTCCGACATACACCCAGCCCTGATGAAAAATTTTCTCCATCTCTTCATTAAAAATGTCCGGATCAATATAACATCTGCTGTGTACGCGCTCTTCGTAAACCAATGTGTTGTAATCAATGGATTGGCTCATTAGATCAACTCCTTTGCTTCGACATATTCGGGTTCATAAGTTCAAACAGTACAGAGCACGGAGTTCCTTCCGCTACCTTCATCGTGCGTTTGTCCAGATTCATAATGACCGCAAACTGGGTAACGCTCATATGAAGCGGGTCGTCCGTATGGCGGCAAATCGAGTCTGGATAGCAGGTATGATCCGACAACAGTTCCCGGATCGCCGTCTCATCCAGCCGTTCTCCGGCAGAACGCTCTTTCACTGAGGCGAGATACTCCTTCATTGTTGCCAGACGGGAATACGAATGCTCCGGAATGATCAGGTTATCCTTGCCGATCTTCTCGATAAGATCGTTAGATAAAAAATGGTTCGTGTGGGGGATCGCGCCATCCGTGCTTTCTATGCGCGACGATCCGGCGGGGGAAGCCTCTAGATTTACCGCGCGCTTCGCGCCCGTCTCCCAGTGGGATTCCGCCATCAGAAAATTGGCAGCAGTCGCAAGTTGATTGCCGCCCACTTCCGCCAGAGCGTGCTCGATATCGGGCGAATCCAGCACAGCGCGTAGACCGAGATGCACCGGCAGCTTACCCGGATGCGCTTCCCGGGCGCGCAGAGCGTTCAGACAGACGCCGACGCCGCATGCGTTCATCCCGATTTTGCCGATCATTCCCGCCTCGGTCACCATATCAATAGCCGGTTTTCCGTGCCGTTCAATATGAAGAAACAACAAATGTCTCTTGAAGAAACCATAGAAATCCCAGTTCTGCGCCAAGATCGTATGCCGGGAAACAGGCGGTAGAATCGCGATGCTGCTGCAGCCATCCTCAACCTCTCCCACCGCTCCCTGGGTCAAAGCAATCTCACTTCGCGCGTGAAGGGTTAATATATCTTCAAAGTCTACTCCGGCTCCGTAAGCCACGCCTGCCATTTCCTCCATGAAATCGGCATACCCGCTTTCAATGGCCGGCAAGAAAAGCTTCGCGGTTTGCCGGGCATCTGCCCAGCTTATCCGCGCCTGTTCGTAAAACAGGCGCTCATACAATTCCAGACTGAGCAACACTTCCTCCTTGCCCTGCTGGCCATGCTGCACTCCGATTTCGCGCGGAGTCCCCTGCAAAACAAGCTTTTTCACCCAAGTACCACCTCTCTGTTCTGAACCAACATCATAGCCGGAATGCAAAGGCCGGCGGTATGTTTCATTAGACGGATTTGCCGGAATCAGGATCGTCCGGCGGCAGCGAGAACGCCGCTTCCTCGCTAATTCCAAACTGCTCTACCAGCATCCGGCTTCTCGCTTCATCACCGTCCAATTCAACAACGGTGATTTGACCGTCTTCATGGAGCGTAAAGTGCTTGTGACGGCCAATCGTTTCGCCACGTCCATTTATATTTTTTCGAATATATAAACTGCTGTTGAAGAGGCTGTAATTTCGCGTATTCTCCCATCGTTCCTGCAAGTACGCCATAGGAACTTTATCCACATTTAGCTTGCAGGTTAATTCCTTGGTGCTATGACCCATTCTGAACACAATATCCCAAAGCCCTTCCTCATTGGGAGCGGCATGAACCGTGAACGGCATCGGTCCGCCCGCCGACGGACGGTCGGGATACAGCGGAACGACCTCATCAATCATCATAATGCCGTCCACGAGATAATCCATTCCTCCCAATGTCGCGCGATGACCGTGCCGTGGCTCGGGCCGTTCTCCGGCGGTGTCAGTCCGACCATAGAGCCTGCTGCGGCGCGAACCGGGAACCCGATCGTTTGCAGCAAGCTGTATAAACCTATTGCATGAGTCCAGCATGTGCCGCCTGTCGAATGCTTCAGGAAAGAATGAAAGATTTCAACGGGATTGCCGATTGGTAGCGGCCCGGTCCGCCCATTGCCGAAATAAAACCGTTTATGAATACTGTCCTGCGGCACATGCGCGCACCAGGCACGGTACAGCGCGTTCAAGCTTGTCAGATTAATGTCGGGCCATTGATTGAATCCCAGTCTTTCCAGCACAGCTTCGGCCAGCTCCCTGCTCAGCTCAAGCTGCTGCGTTTCGTTATTCAGCACTGATAACACTCCTCTCCTTTATCGCTTGTCCTCCCGGCTTACTACCGCCCGCTGCCGCTGGCGATAAGCTTACATGCCCCCCGTTGCCGGGTAGGCAATAGACGCTCTGCCAAAGCGGTGCCGCAGCGCATCTCCGTATACGGGCAGAAACTTGTACACTTCCCCCTTTACCTCTCCGGTGGCAATTTGCTTCGCACAGGCAAGCAGTTCAGTCAAATATCCTGTATCAAGCGGAAGTTGCGAGTTCCACCTGTCCTGCGGATTGGAGAGGTCGGGAGCGTGACCGGGATAAATCCGGTCAAATTCGCCGACGCGCTGCAACAGCTTTTCCAAGCTGAGGATATATTGCTCTACCGATGTACTCTCGGGGAGAAACAACAGGATCGTTGATGTGGCGATCATGTCCCCGGCGAACAAATACTTATACTTGGAATCCAGAAAAGCCACATTTCCGGCTGAATGTCCCGGTATTTCAATAACCTCAAGCCGCCTGTCCCCCAGCTCAATACACTGGCCTTCCTCCAGCGGCAGCAGCTTCGTCTCCGGCAAATCCATACTGCACCACTGCTCGAATGAGTCCCTGTCCATTTCCGGATTTGCCTCGATAATGCTGTCAAGGTACAGCCGTCTCACCTCAATGTTCATAGCGGACGACGCCATTAATCCGATGTCTTTAACCGGCGCGAAGACTTCGGGAAATTGATAATTGCCGCCCGCATGATCGGGATGCCCGTGCGTATTGACGACAATCAGCGGAAGGGACGTTAATTTCCTCACCTCCCGGGGAAGGTCGGCCATCCCTGTGCCGGTATCGATCAAAAGCGCGCGATCTCCGCCAACCACCAGATAGGAGAGCACAAGACCGCGATGGTCGATTGCCCATACGTTATGCCCGACCGGCGTTATTTTGAACCATACTGATGCCGTTTTTGCGTCAATCATCGTCCGCTTCCTTTCCTGTGCTTGTCGTTAAACCGATACCCGGACCGCCTGAACCTGCTCGGCCCTTTTCGCCTTTCTACGCTTATGCTGAAGGCTGTCCAGCGCAATCGCTCCAATCAGGACGATGCCTTTAATTATGCTCTGGTAATAATCGCCCACATTCAGGAGAGTCAGCCCGTTGCTGAGGACGCCGAGAATGAGGACGCCGGTAATGACGCCCGATATTTTCCCTTCCCCGCCAAGGATGCTGACGCCGCCCAGAACGGCCGCAGTCAATACATCGAACTCCAGCCCGACCCCGGCGTTCGGCTGCCCGGAGTTCGTTCTGGACAACAGGACGATGCCGGCAATGCCGTTAAAGAAACCGGTAATGGAGAACAGAATCAATTTAATTTTTGTCGTATGAATGCCCGATAACCGCGCAGCTTCCTCGTTGCCACCAATCGCATAGACGTAGCGGCCGAAATAAGTCTTCGTCAGGATAAAAGCTCCCAGCGCGGACAGCGCAATCAGAATCAGGACCGGAATCGGAATAGGACCCAGATAGCCTTGGCCGATGAGGGAAAACTGCTGCGGAAATCCGAAGATAGCCATCCCTCCGCTGATCATTTTGGCTACACCGGCGAAAATAATCATCGTGGCCAGCGTAACCATGAGCGGGTAAATTTTCAGCTTTATGGACAGATAGCCGTTAATCAGCCCGACGAGCGTTGTCGAAGCTATGCCTCCCGCCACGGCAACAACCGGGTGCATGCCGCCGTTCACCATCAGCCATGAAGTTAAAATGCATACAAGCGAAATCTGGGAGCCGACCGAAAGATCCGGTATGCCCGCGATCATGACAAAGGTCACGCCGATTGCCGCGATCCCCAGAACGGACACTTGCCGGACGATATTCAGCAGGTTGGTCGTGGACAAGAAGGCTTCCGATGCCAGCGAGAACGAAACGAACAGCAGGATCAGCACCAAATAAATGCCGTATCTCCGAAAAAAATGAATGAGATTCATAACGTTCCTCCGTTATTAATGATTGGAAGCGAGTTCCATAATGCGTTCCTGGGCAAACTCGGATTTCTGAAGCTCCCCGGTTTTCCGCCCTTCACACAGAACAATAATTCGATCCGACATCCCGAAGATTTCTTCCATATCGGACGAAATCATAATAATCGCCACGCCGCTTTCAGCCAGACCGCACATCAATTTATAAATTTCCTGCTTGGCCCCTACGTCAATTCCCCTTGTAGGCTCATCGAAAATCAGCACCTTGCAGTTTCTCGCCAGCCACTTAGCCAGCACCACCTTCTGCTGATTGCCGCCGCTTAAGTTGTTGACCAGTTGGTCCAGCGACGGGGTCTTGATGTGCAGGCTGTCTTTATACTGCTGGGCAAGCCGCTGCTCCAGGGCGCTGTTCACGAGACCAAACCTGGACAAGGCCCGCAAGTTGGGAAGTGAGATATTCCGCTTCACGCTGCTCCTGAGAATGACGCCCTGCTGCTTGCGATCCTCCGGAATCAGCCCGATCCCGAGCGCAATGGCGTCCCTGGGTGATCGGATTACCACATCCTTGCCTTCCATCCGAATCCTGCCGCTGTAAGCCGGCTCCGCGCCGAAGATGCTTCGGACAAGCTCGGTTCTGCCCGCGCCGATCAGACCGGAGAAACCAAGGATTTCTCCCCTTTTCACGCTAAACGAAATATCGCTGAAGCCATAACCCGATAATTGGCTGACTTCCAAAATTGTTTCCACCGGTTCAACGTGACGGGCAGGGTACGTCTCTGTAAGCTCTCTGCCTACCATCAGACTAATCAATTCCCCGCGATTGGTTTCCCCGGTATTCATCGTGCCGATATATTGACCGTCCCTCATGACCGTGATCCGGTCGGCGATTTCGAACAGTTCCTCCATCCGGTGAGAGATATAGACAATCGTCACCCCCTTGGCCTTCAGCGCCCTTACAATGTCGAACATGGCGCCGACTTCACTGAGCGTCAGCGGAGCGGATGGCTCATCCATCACCAGCAGCTTGACATCTTTGGAAATGGCCTTGGCGATTTCCACGATCTGCTGCTGGGCCGGGGACATATCGCGCACAAGCGCAAGCGGGTTCATCTTAATATTCAGGCTTGCGAACAATTTCTCAGTTTCCTTAATCATGGCCTTCCGGTTAATCGTAAATCCGTTGCCGATCATGTCCCCCAGAAAAATATTCTCGGCTGCCGTAAGCGGAGGAATCAGATTAAACTCCTGGTAAATGACCTGAATGCCCAGCTGCTTCGCCAATCGGGGATTCATTTGATCATAAGTCTTGTCTTCGATTACTATTTCCCCTTCGTCGGGAGCGTGCGCCCCCGCCAGAACTTTGATCAACGTTGATTTGCCCGCGCCGTTCTCCCCCAAGAGGGCATGAACCTCTCCTTTACGGAAATCAATCGATACATTGTTCAGGGCCAACACCCCGGGAAATCTCTTGGTTATCCGTCGCAACGACAGGACCCCGCCCGTCTTCTGCATGCCGCCGCTCCCCCTTTCCACCGTTTAATCTGGCCGTGGATGGACATTATCCTCAGGCCAGTGAACGAAAACCCGGAGCGCATCCTTAATACTGATTTACATTGCTTGCATCCACGATCGAGATCTGAGTATAGATATACTTGTCAATTTGTTCGCCTTTGGCAAGCTTCATTACGCTGTCAACTGTCATTTGAGGAACGAATTTAGTGCCGAAATCAAGCGTTGCCCGGAAGACTCCCCCTTCCTTCAGCTTCGCGATTCCTTCCGGTGTCGCATCGCTTCCGTTAATATAGAACATATCGGAGGCCCTGCCCGCACCTTTCACCGCTTCATAGGCTCCAAGCCCCATCTGATCGGAAATCGTGGCGATCACCTGAAGCTTTGGATTGGCGAGTAAAATGTTCTCCGCCACTTTCTGCGCATCCGCAGTCGTTACCGCCTCCTGCTTGGCCACAATTTTCGCGCCCGGAGCATTCGTCCGGATCGCTTCCTCCATGGCTGCCGTTCGATCCGCCATAATGGGAACACCCGTTGACACGATCATTCCGACTTCGGCATTTCCCCCAAGCTTCTCGTTAATCCATTTGGCGGCATTCTCTCCAAGCTTCCGGCCAATCATCTTGTTGTCGGACATAATGACCGCATCCGCGTTTTCCTGATCCTGTCCGAAGGAAAAGACTTTAACTCCGGCTTCTCTTGCGCTCTTCAGCGAAGATTCGATTCCCTTCGGTTCAACCGCGGCGACAATAATGACATCTACTTTGGAGGCCACCATATTCTCAATATTGCCGATCTGCTTGTTCAAATTGTTGTCGGCCCCTGCGACCATCAATTCCGCCCCTTGCTCGCCAAGCATTTTTTTGAGCGCGTCGATTTGCTGGATAAAGAACGGATTGGTCATGTCCGGGACGGCAAACCCGATGGTGATTTTGTCATCCTGCGCCGAAGTGATGCTGGTGCTTGTCGCGCTCCCGCTGCCGCTTTTGGCTCCGCATGCCGTAATGAGCAGCATCAAGGCCAACACCGGCAGCCAAATCATTGTGATCTTCTTGTGTGAACGCATTAACGTATCTCCTCCCGAATGCATAATTTTAAAATTGCGAATCTCTTTTTTTAAATACTCAGGCGAACAAGCTCGTAGAAGATACCCCCTTGCTCATGTTATTAAAAATGACATTATCCAATCTCAAACTCAGTATAATACATTTAAATTCGCAAAACTGTAAACAAATTAACGTTATTAAGGTATTTTATTACTTGCATTTTTGTTTTGCATTCCATTTACAATTGTTTTCTCTTTATATTGATAACGTCCATCGTTATAATGTATAACATAATCTGTACAGAAAAATCCCAACTGCGGCGTTGTGTACGACAAGAATAAAGTTCAAAGGAGCCACATCATTATGCCGGACATTTCAAGCCCCTGGGAAATGTATCTGAATTATGGAACTCGGCGGTTTTATAAGGGACAGACGATGATTTTCAGACAAGGGGAGATGGGAGAGGGATTTTATTACCTGCATCGTGGTCTGGTTAAAATAATGACGTCCACGGCAAAAGGCAACGATCGTATTCTGAACATCATGCTGCCAGGCAAAATAGCCGGGATCAATGTTCTGGATCGAACGCCTCACATCGCAACGGCCATAACTGTCAATGATTCTGTCCTCTATTACTTTTCTGTTGAGCAAATGGTGGAGCTGATGAATCGTCACCCGGATTCCGTTAGTCTGATTACACAAACCGCTGTTCGGCACATGCGGGTTCTGACACAGGAAATTGTGATGGACTCCCTGACCGCCGAACAACGCATCGCTTATGTCCTGCTGAAAATTTGCCATGAATTCAGAGAATACCAGATTCTCATGACCCAGGATAACGTAGTCAACTGTACTGGCCTGACACGCATAACCGTGTACAAAATTTTAAAAAAATGGGTGCAAAACGGAATGGTGGACATCAAGCAGCGAAAAGTAATCATTCAACGGCCCGATCTGTTGAAAAAACTGCTGCTGGAAAAACACATGCGAAATGGGGGGAGTGTATGCTAAAGCACCGTTATGCATGGCGTCCATTTCTGAAATACGGGCAGTTAATAAAGCTGAAGAAGAACACCGTCATCTTTAATCAGGGCGACATCGGAAACGGATTTTATTACCTGGATGCCGGGAGTATCAAGAAGACGATTTTCGCCGACAACGGAGACGAACGGATTATTTATAACATTGCAGACGGGATGCTGTTCGGAGAAGACGGAATGAACAGGGAGCCTTACCTTGCCAATGCCGTTGCGACAATGGATTGCACCCTATACCATTTCTCGAAGCAGGACTTTCTGGCGGCATGCACCGATGATCCCAATGCGGCCATCATCTTCACCGGTTCGCTCATGTACAAGCTGCGCCTGCTCGCTCAGACGATCAAATTTATGGACAGTACAGTAGAAACCAAGCTGGCCCATTACCTGCTCAGGCTCAAAGCTGAGGTTGATGGGGTTCCCGTTGATCAGACAACGATCGCCAACAGTCTGGGCACTTCCCGGGTTACCATTAACAAGGTGCTGAACAAATGGAAGAAGGAAGGAGTTATTGAAGTATCCAACCGGATGATTTGCATCCTTGATTCGGACCGAATGAAGCAGCTTGCGCAATAGAGAAGCCGCTGCCTTATCCGGCAGAGAAAACAACACAATCAAATATCGCGGATTCATGAAGCACCTTCTTCAACGGTATCGTTTTCACTCATATGCATAAATATGCATACGGGGGCAGAACTTTGAGAGAGAGGTGCTTTTTTCTGGGTAAATCATGGTTTTCCTTCTTTCGTCCCAAAATGTTATGCGGAAACGGCAGTCATGTCCGATCACATACAGCATATCCATTTAGTAGGACAACGTTCGGCTGCCGCCGCATTTTACCCCGGGAAGAAGGAATGCCGTTTGAGGAAACCGAAGAGGCAGAGCTTTATTTATGGAACCTTGATCCTGCTAACAGCGGGTATTGTCAACCGGATGCTGGGCTTTATTCCGCGCATCATTCTGCCGCGTGTAATCGGAGCCGAAGGCGTCGGCTTGTACCAGCTTGGATATCCTTTCTTTTTAGTGCTTGTAACTGTCATAGCCGGAGGAATTCCGCTCGCTGTTGCCAAAATGGTGGCGGAAGCCGAGAGCAGAAATCAGCCGGAGCGGTCGCGGCGCATCCTGCATACGGCTCTGGCAATCAGCGTCTCGCTTGGCATTCTGTTTACAGGAATCGCCCTGGCCGGAGCTTCCTGGGTATCCACCTCAATTCTAACGGACAGCCGCGTATATTACACTTTTATCGCCATGACCCCGATGCTGTCCATTGTCGCCGTTTCCGCCGTATACCGTGGGTATTTTCAGGGTCTGCAGAACATGATTCCCTCTGCGCTGTCTTCCGTTCTGGAGACGGTAACGCGTATTATTTTCATGCTGTGGTTCTCGTGGCTGCTGCTGCCCAAGGGCATTTCCTTTGCCGCGGCAGGCGCAATGCTTGGGGTTACCGTAGGTGAAATTATGGGGATGCTCGTGCTGCTGATTAAGTACCATTTTGGTGAAAAAAAGGACAACCCGCAGCCTGGCCAGCAAAAAGGTGCGCCGGTCGAGACTGCGGAACAACCTCCCGGCGAAGGTAACGCTGTCCACAGCGAAGGAATATGGAGACGCCTGCTTGGCATTTCCGTTCCGGTAACTGCCGGAAGACTTGTCGGCTCGTTCTCTTATTTGCTGGAGTCGATTATTACCGCCCGCAGCCTGGCCATGGCAGGAATTGCCACTTCGCTCGCAACCGCCCAGTATGGCTCACTTCAGGGAATGGTTATCCCTCTGATCCTGCTGCCAGGGGCGCTCACCAGTGCACTCGCCGTCTCGCTGGTGCCCTCGCTGTCCGAGGCCTCGGCCCGCCGCGATCTTCGGGCGATCCATAAACGGATTCATCAGGCGCTGCGCCTGGCCCTGGTAACCGGTGCGCCATTCGCTGTAATTATGTACGTGCTCGCCTCCCCGCTGTGCAGCCTGCTCTATGGCAGCCCAGATACCGCTCCAATGCTGCGAATGATGGCTCCGTTCGCCCTGTTTCTGTACGTGCAGGCTCCGCTTCAGGCGGTGCTTCAAGCAATGGAACGGCCGGGGACGGCATTATTCAATACGCTGGTCGGGGCGATTGTAAAAATTCTGCTCATCCTGCTGCTTGCTTCAAGGCCCGAGTACGGAATCAATGGCGCTCTGATCGCCATCATCGTCAACAGTATTCTGGTCACCCTGCTGCATGGGTTCAGCGTCGTCAGATTGATTTCTCTTCGCTTGAAGCTTAGCGATCTTGCTAAGACAGGCGCGGTAATGTTGATTATGGGCGCCGGCGTAAAGTATGTACACACCCACATATCGATAGCCGAGGCACAGTGGGTGCAGTTTCTGTTCGCCTCTGCTCTAGGCATGGCGTTTTATCTCGGCATCTCGCTGCTGACAGGACTGTTTACACGGCGTGATCTCGAGAAACTTCCGCTTATCGGCCGCTGGCTGTAGCTACTTGGAGTGGATATGATCCACATAAAGCTTACCCTTATGGTCGATTGAACAGAGAAACACATCGCGAAAATCCGAGACGCCTTTTTGCCGAATCTGATTTCTTAGCCAAAACCGTGTTTTTCCGATCATTTCCAGATTATCGTCTTGTACCTTGCCATCCATAATCAGCGGCACCGGCAGCCCTTCATACCGGATTTTATCTTTGGGAAAATCTTGAACAGACGCACTGCCTTCCGAGCCGGTGCTGCTGCCGAAACGGTTACTGCGGGAATTACTATCGTATTTGCTGTTACCGGAACGATTGGAAGAGGAGACGTCATTACTTTTCTCGATCACGGTCAACTGGCCGGTTGGCTCCAATATCGCAAATTCGACATCGGCCGGACTGGTAATATTTTGCCCCCTTAGCTGCAGAAGCAGGTCATCAATATTATATCTCAGTTTACGCATTTCCTTGCGCTGAATTTTGCCTTCCGCAATCAGAATGCTCGGTTTGCCGTCTATGAGCAGTCTAAGCTTACGGCTCTTCAGGCTGAACTGGGCCAGCACCACCTGAACTAGAACCAGCGTCACCATCGGCACAATACTGTCATACAGCGGGCGCTTTATATCTTCAATGGCGAATACGGCAATTTCGGCGATTAGAATGGAAATTGTAAGGTCGAACAGCGACAGCTTTCCAATCTCCCTCTTACCCATAATTCGCATGCTCAGGAAGATGAAGAAATACATCAGCAAAGTCATAAAGAGATGTGCGCTGATATGCCGTATCATATGGCTTCGCTCTCCTTTTTCGGGTCCTCCGAACACCAATAAGCGCCGGACGGAACAATGTAACCCTATTCTGACCGCGCAGCCCATGTAACATTCGGGAAGTCCGCGCTCAATTACTGGTAATGCCCTTCGGGCTTTCATGTACTATTGGGGCAAGCCGTCTCATAGTATGAAGTAACTGATTTTACAACCTGTAAAAAGAGGAGGTTAAACCATGCATTTGCTACGGACACTGTTCTCACTGAAAATCGGGAGCCCCGTCCTGTCGGGCCTGTGCCGCGCTTTTCTGTGGATGCTGCTGGGAGCTTTCATTCTTTCGCTGCTGCTCTGGGGAAGCGGTCTGAGCGAACAGGATCTCTCTTTGTACACCTACGTTGTACATGGACTGGCTGTCGCCTTCGGAGGCTGGACGGCGGGAAAGCGAGCGATCCGCAAGGGGTGGTATCAAGGCAGTCTTACCGGAGGTTTTTACGGAATCATTGTATTGGTTATCGGTTTTTTGGCTTTGGACAGCCCGCTGAAAGCGGTCGATCTGCTGTGGATAGCGGCTGCTGCCGTCATCGGCGCGCTTGGCGGTATGTTTGGAGTTAATTTTCAAAAAGCTTAATTATTCCATTTAAAAAATTAAAACGCCGCTTCCCAAAATGTGATACACTGTCTTCATCCTACTGTTGTTTTCCTCACATTCAAGGAGGCTTCGAACGTCTTGCTTTATCATTCTATGAATACCGTTTCTTGGTTTACCGTAGTCATCGTCTTTCTGCTGATCGGCCTTGTGACCCGCCGCAATCCGTTTGCGCCGATCTATTATCTCGCTAAAGAGCTGCTGCGGTCCTATAAATTAGTGCTGCTCATCGCCGGAATGTCCGGCGTGCTCGCTCTTAACAAGTATGAATTGCAAATCGAGAAGAATTTGCATCTCACTTCCGATTTTACCGGCTTTGTGTATGGTCTCGAAGGGCATTTTGTTCAGGGATTACAGCATCTGTTCTACGCTCCATGGCTGACCCCGATTATCGTGTTCTTTTACGTGTTCATGCTGCAATCGGTGCTCGCCGCATCACTTGGAGTGTATTTGATGGACAAGAACCGTCTGATGGTCTATGCAACCTGCTACGCCGTTATCCTGAACTACGCGATTGCCATTCCTTTTTACCTGTATCTCCCTGTGAATGAGGTATGGTCCTATGCTCCGGCGGGTGTCCGGTTCGTCATGCTGGATGTATTTCCAAAATTTGAACAGGAGTACCGGGCATTGTCCGGACTTAACAACTGCTTCCCCAGCCTGCACACTTCCATTTCCTTGACAACAGCGCTGCTCGCTCTAAGATCGGGCAACCGGCGCTGGATGATGGTTACGTCTGTTTCGGCCGCCGTCATTATTTTCGGCATCTTCTACCTTGGCATTCACTGGCTTACCGATATGATGGGCGGTACTTTACTGGCCATTCTCTCTTCTTCGCTCGGCGTTCAACTTGCCAAGCTTACGCTCCGCGAGAACGAGGTTACGCTGCGTGTCGGAAACGAAGCTACCCCGATGCGGTAAACGGTTAATAGGCTACAGTCGTCCTTAAAGATTCGGAAATGATGAAGAACTTGCTAGAGTATAGGGCTGGATTCATAACCAGCCCCTCCTTATCAAACCGTATATGAGGTTTTCCCTCATAGGACTTTCCAATGTTCTTCTACCATGGGCATACAGATTACAATAGCGTTTTGAGTTCATACATTCTGGCGACACCCGTGACTTTTTTCCATGAACTTATCCATCATTGGTGTTGCCGTTTCTTAGCATACCACCGCGCAGTCGCTGAAGGATATGCCAGTCCAACTTGGCCATTCTATTCTGGCTGTACGCCGTAAAGTAATAATTCCGCCAGCCTTAAATTTTCAGATTCAGCAACTGTACCTGTTCTTGAAAGGACATTCCTCGCATCGTTGTCGGGGTAGTCTTCCTTCACCACTTCCCGAATACTCGCCTCCGCTTACTTCGTCAGCCGCTGCTGCGTGTGGTATAGTCCTCCTTTTGAGGTTTTCGCACGACTCTTTCGGTGGTGCATTCCCAAGAAGCCGAACCCTTCTTCGCCTGCTCAGAGTTCCATAATCCTCTACCCCGCCTGCTGAAGTACGAGTACCAACAGATGCTCCTTGACGAGCGGAACAGCTACAGCAAAACCGGTCCGGATGCGATGTTCATGCGGATGAAAGAAGATTATATGCGAAACGGCCAGTTGAAACCGGATACAATGTGCAGATCGGGACGGAGGATCAGTTTGTTGCTGGGCTCCAGTGTGCATCAGCGGCCCACGAACACGAGATCCTGAAGCCTCACCTGGAGAAGGCAAGGTGCCGAAGACGATCATTGCGGACGCCGCTTATGGAAACGAGGAGAACTACGTCTACCTGAAAGAGAAGCAAATCCCGGGAATCGTCCAAGACAGGACATACCATAAGGAAAAGAGCTGGGCATGGAAGCAAGACATTAGCAAGGTGGGCAACTGGGACTACAACGAAGAAGAATACTGGACGTGCGCCGGCCGGGCAGAAGCTTACCTTCCAGTACGAGAGCCGCACGCTCACCGAGAGAGGCTATGAGATTCGAACGCACCATTACCGAAGCGAGGGCTGTGCGGACTGCCCGCTCAAGGCAGCTTGCACCAAAGCCCAAGGAGACCGGGAGATTGTGGTGAGGCTGACAATAGGCGCAGAAGAACGAAATGCGAGAGCGGCTGCAAAGCGAGAAAGGATACGCCTTGTCCGTCTGTCGCATGACCCAGCCGGAGAGCGTATTCAGCCAAATGAAGAACGACCGGGGATTTCAGAGGTTTCTGCTTCAGGGCTTGAGCAAAGTTAGCCTGGAGGTCGGATGGCTTTGTCTTGCCCACTACTTACAAAAGAAAGGCGCAATGCAGGAAAACCTTCCGCTTCGTCCCGTTTGCTCATTTCGGCTTTAATTTGAGCACTTCACTTCAATTTAGTGGAGCTTTTGGGACAGCCCCATTTTAAAAACCAAATGTTTCTATCCAATTCCTTCTATATTCTTGGGGAGCGGAATGTAAAGTTCATATGTGCAACCTTTTCTACAACCATGTAAGTCTTCAAGTTAAACAAAACAACCCGAGTCTTTAATAATACGCAACTCAGATTGCTTGAATTAACTTGTCAACACTTTTCTAATATACTTATAGATCCTCTCTATCTTCCCCTTTAATGATTTCCCATTTATAATGGCTACAGCTCTATAATCAACTTGTAGACTATCGGATTTGGTTGGATATGTAAATCTAACAACAATATCAAACAGTTGCCTATTTAGAGAATAACATTCCGAAGGCTTTTCACTACTAAAAATAATTAAGTCGCAATTGTATTTTTTGTAGACGAAAAGAAAAAAATCAACATAATTTACACCATTGGGTAAATATTCGAAGTTGTGTATTGCATATTTTGAGTTATCAGAAATCAATTTAGAATAATACCCGTCCTTATGAAACAATTCATTCAGCCTTAACAAAATATTTGTTCCGGGCAAACCGTTGATTGATAATACAGGTATGGGCAATTCAATTTCAGTTTCCTGTTGGTCTAACCAAGCATTTATACACTCTTCATAAAATGCACTATTCCAAATTTTCAGCCTCTCTTGTCCGTCAATCAAATTATCACCTTCGACAAATGATATTGAATTTAAATTCAGTGTGCTAGCGTTTGTTAAAATCGTTCCAATATGATTTCCTCTTTGGCTTAAATTTGTTATATCAAGCACAGTATTTTGTTTTATCCAATCTGTACTTATAGTTAAATACGGGTTGTAGTCCTCTTTATTATCCCCTTCCGAATAGTCATATAATTCCTTTTTTATTCCCTCTACACCTAAATTAGGCTTCCTTCTGAGTATCTGGTAAACCATGCTCGTTATAAAGGATGCTGCAAAACTGTTCGAATTCCTTGTTTCAAAGTTCTCCCCATTTATTCTGGGAATTGTTTGTCTACCGCTTGTAATTACCTCTATTCCGTCTGCTGGATAAGGATTAAATATATACTGGTTGGGCATAAGGGCTTCAGAGCTTTTCACCCCGATTACATTGGTTAAGCAGGCAGGCAGGGTGAAAAGCTTATTATTATTACACGCAGCTATAACGATCAGGCCACGTTCCGTAACTTCATTTATGCAATATGTAACATCTGCAAAATCCCTAAAATACGTAGTACCCAGGCTGAGATTAACTATTCTGATATTATTCTCGGCACACCAGTATAAAGCCTTGATTAACTGATGTACCGAACCATCAATCTTTTCCCTCTTCTGTAATATTTTAACACTTGAGAGTTTTGCCGCAGGCGCATTCTTTTTTATAATTCCTGCGCATACCGTCCCATGACTCAATAAATGTTGGTCATAATGTTTCCTGTTAGTTGTTATGAGCAAATTTTCGGTTATTTCTTTATTATATTTTAAGGCACCGATATTAAAAATGTCTTCATTAATTCCATCATCAATAATACAAATATCGATTTCGTCAGGCATTTTTCATTTCACTATAAAGGATGACAGAAATATTATTTATAGAGTTAAATGCACCTGAGACAATGTCCTTTTCCTGAATCGAAATCCCAAAACACTCTTCGATTTCAAAATACAATTTCAGCAGATGCCTTGCTCTCATTTGCGCCCTCGGTTCAAGAAAGTTCTGATTGTATTTGTCTTGCCCCCATAAATCGGTATTAATTAGCAATGTGTTCTTTAATATCTCATCCAGTATCTGCGCGATCTCCTCAACACTGATTTCCTGATTTAGAATTCCCATATCCATTTCTCCTCCAACTACTCGCTATAATTGAGAACAACCATAATTTTTAGAAGTTAACTGCCATCTCAATTTCCGATAATTTATCAATAATTAAGTTGGTAATTCTCTCGGCATCCCCCTTTTCCAGAATGTTAAATACAGGAATCTGGGACAAAGCTTTGCATTCTTCTATGCTCTTCTTCATAAACTCCGGATTAAGCGTTAAAGTGCTAATGACATCGGGTTGGGAATTCGTCATTTCCACCCAATCAATTTGCCGATTAGAAATATTGAACGCATCGATTTCCAATCCCAATTTATATTTCACGGACTTAATAATTCCATCCAAATAATCCACTGTATATTTCTCATGAAATAGACTTAGCACTACCGCATCCGGAACAATTGCCTGAAAAATTTCGTATGCCGTAATTCCGAAATCATTGATGATTTTGTTGTTATACCGCATAAAGCCGCCAGGCACGGCCACGATAATTAAGTCGGGCTTCTCCGTTAATTCAATTCTTTTGATGTACCTGTTATAGCATAAAATTTTATCCGACTCACTGATTACTTCTTTCATAAAAGCCGGAAATGAGTGGAATCCCAACAATTCGCAATACGCTCTTGAACCAACCATACTAACCTTATAGCCCATATTTTCGATAGTTGCCTTTAGATCCAACTGCAGCTGAAACTTATTAGTGTGTTCCGCTAAACCAATGACTGCGAGAATGGGAATACGAGAATCGACGATTTCTTTTTTAAATTCCGATTTCATTTGATCTAAAAAATCAGTATGGTCCAGACTGTTTTCCCTATAATTGGTAAAACGGACACCTTTTCTTTCACATTTCTTTTTTATTTCATCTGCTTTCTCATCTACTTGTATAAGAGTAACAATATTTTTCCCGGCTTCAATAGCACTGAATATTTTGGGATAGATCATCTTTTCCAAATGATATGGATTGTCTGCTTCGGCAAAAATAACCGTATCTGCTTCACTCAATATTTCATCAAATTCTTGACTCACAGTTAGGCCTATGAACTCTCCTCCATCTGCATAACTGGCATCTTTGCCGCATAATCCCCAACCGGGCAAAGAGGAGAGCTGAATTTTGTCATAGTTGTCAACGAAGCCTTTGTGTCTTAACAAGGGAGTAAACTGCGAGTCATACGGATAGATTAATACACTTTCTTTATTCAAAGATATTCCCTCCATATTAGAATCCCGTTGTCATCTGAATCATTTCTTTTTTAAATCCGCATTCTTTTAAGGTACATACATCTTTTAGCATTTCGTCAACATTAAAGCGGACATCTTGGCAGGCTTTTAATTTGGTTTCTTTGCTCAATTGATTTCCATCATCTGACAAAGAGGCACATATTCTGCAATTACGGAATGCGAAGCACTCCTTGCAGTTCTCTTCTGTAAGCTTTCCTACATTTAATAGTTCCTCTATTTTGTCAAAATAAAAACCATCTTCAATATTGCCTATTTTCATAATATCCGATGTTTCACTTACCCTTTCGCAAGGATAAAAGTTGGCATCCGTACTCATAAATAATCGAATTTGACCCGGTACGCAAGGTCCTGAGTGATGGTCCTGTTTCGCTAACGGAGTAATTTCTCTGTGTGATTTGCTGATATATTCGAAATGTTCCCGATAAGCTGCTCTGATCAGTTGTGAATTGTTAGCTACTGAAATTTTCCCCAATACAAACAACAGAAATCTGAATTTACTATATTCCCATTCTCCTACAAAGTTCTCGCTAAACTGAAGCTGGTCATCTCGATAAACATTGGATATAAAGCTTCCCATCACAGCCGACTCATTAAAAAATTCTTCTTCACCTGCAATAAATTCATCCAAACAATTGAATTGGGCCGTCGGATCAATAACCATAGAAAAAGAGAGATTTCTTTTGATTTCAGGGTATTTTTCAACAATTCTTCGGATATTATTATATACAGCATTGAAGGTCCCGCATCCATTGGAAGCAAAGGTGCGATTCTTATCATGAACTTCCTGCGGTCCATCCAAACTTACTGTTATTCTCAACTTGTATCCTAACAATCTTTTTACATTAGCCTCATTAAGCAAGCTACCGTTCGTGGTTAAGCTAAAAGTAACATTTTTCCCTTCAGCCGCTTTTACAGCATAGTCCATGCATTGAGTAATCAGATCAATTTCCAGCAGCGGTTCTCCGCCATAAAAACCGATATCTATCTCTTTGGAATCCTTTGAATGCGCTATCAAGAAGTCTATTCCTTTTCGGGCAGTAGCAAAATCCATTCTTTTATTACTATGTATTCGATTCACATAAGATCCGGAATACACGCAATAATTGCATCTGAAATTGCAGTTTTGAGTAACTTGGAGAATTATTTTCCGCAGATTATAGCCTAAAAGCTCTTCAAGCATTCTTCCATTAATATGCTCGATTTTTTCTACGCGGTTATTTGACAAATATCCTTGATTCTTCAACTTTTTTATACTCGGGAGTTCACTTGAACCCGTCGTTTCAGGAGCATTTAAAGCTTTATAGGTTTCCTCGTCGACATTAATAATTTTATTTTTGTTCACATCAAAAAAATAAAATTTATTCATATTTTCGAATGAATTAATCAATGGTTTCTTATCTATCGGCAATTGACTGTCTCCTCTACAGTTTTATAGTCAATTTGTTACAACAAAAATAATTCCACCAGGGCTCTGATGAATGAAAGTAATATCGGCTAGAGCCCTAGTGTATTTTAATTAAGGTCTATCTTACTTGAGCAGTTGCAGTAGGAGTATAGTTTTGAGCAATACTATTTGATGTAACTTTAGTATCGCTCCAGTGAATCCAATCCCAACCGGAACAACTGCAAGTAGGGCAATAACAAGCACAAGAAAGACTGCAGTCCGCATAAGCCTCAATGGTATGCATATGCGAGAAGTTCTTCTTATTAAGCTTTCTCATTTCTTCGCCTCCCTTCTTATTTAATCAATATATAATTCCCAGAGTGATTCATACACAATGGAAGTTATATCAACTGATCAGCTCTGCGCACTCCAGTTCATTTTCATATAATTTTCTATAGGTCAAATTCTCATTTAGCAGCGTTCTATGATTTCCTTGTCCTACCAGTCTCCCGGCGTCAATAACGAGAATTTGATCGGAGTTAATAATGCTTGAAAGTCTGTGAGCAATAACTACAACTGTATGTTCATCAGAAATCAAATTTATTAGCTCCTTAACCGATTGCTGGGTTTCATTATCCAGTGAAGAGGTGGCTTCATCAAATAGGATAATCTTTGATTTCTTCAGCATAGCTCTTGCGATCGCTATCCGCTGCTTTTGACCGCCTGATAAATTCACGCCATTTTCTTCAATCATTGTGTTATAACCATCAGGCAGATTTACTATGTAATCATGAATATTAATTTTTTTACAAATCGCTATCATTTCTTCTTCTGTAGCCGTTTCATTTGCAATCAGCATATTTTCCGTAAACGTTGCATTGAATAAATAGGGAGTTTGATGTACTACGGATATATGTTTCCGTATTGTGTTCTCATTGAAACTGCTTATATCCATTCCATCAATCTGAATTTCTCCTCTATCAGCTTCATAAAAATGCAGCAGCAAATTGAAAATTGTGGATTTCCCCCCGCCACTGCTTCCTACTATTGCGGTTGTAGTATTCTTTGCAATTTTAAAACTTAAATTATCAAGAATTTGCAAGTTTTCATTATAACCGAAAGAAACATTACGAAAATGGATTTCCCCTTCAATTTGCTGCCTTTCTAAATCCCCAAACTTTTCTCTCTTATAACCGAATTCATCTAACAGGCTGAATATTCTTTCAAGCGAAGTCAGTGCCCTCTGGAGATTGCTGCTTGTTTGTGTAAGATTCATCAATGAGCCTGTCAGTTGGCCAGAGTAAGACGAAAACGCAATAAAGTATTCAATTTTCAGATGGCCTTTATAAATCAGAAAACCGGATATTGCCATAACACTAAGCTGAGATAGAAAAGAAGTCATCTGTGATAATGATCTCGCCACCGTATTTATAACGTTTATATTGATATTTTTTCCTCGTAGTTTGACAGCTAGGTTTAGAAATTGATTGAAATTCCTGTCCTTGATTCCTAAACTTTTTATTTCCTTAATGCCAACAATAGACTGTTGAAGATTAGCAAAGTAATTATCATTTAACCTGGCAAGTTCATCGCTTTTCTTTCTAATCTTCTTTCCCGAAAAAGTGAAGATAAAAAATGTGATTGGAAAACTTATTAAAATCACCAAAGAAAGCGGAATACTGATTTGAAAGATAGTAATACTTATGATAACAACTCTGAGTATGTCAATTGTCGTATTGATAAATTGGTTTGTAAGGATGTCTGCTACAATTGCAGTATCACCTTGCAGACGGGATATAAATTCTCCTACTTTCATACGGTCATAAATTTCAATAGGAAGTTCGATGATCTTTTTAAACATATCCTTTTTCAAGTCATAAATAATATGCTCACTTAATGAGGAAAACAAGTAGGATTGGAAAAAATTAAAAATTGAAACGCACAGTTCTATAACAAACAGATAGACTAGCATTATACTAAGCTTTTTAAATTCCTTATCGAACAGAAGTGCTATAACCTTGCCCATTAATAAAGGCTCGATGATTTGCAGGATCAGACAAAAGATAATACAGAAAAAAGTAGCAGTAACTCGTAATTTATAAGGGAAAAGATAAATCAAACATCTTCTCAACAAACTAATATCCTTTTTACTAACTATGGATTTCATTAGGCATGCCCTCTATTAGTAAAATTTTATAAAAACAAATGCAAATAGGTCATTTCAGCATACTTTGTATTTTTTTTACTTGCATAGTAATTATAAATCCAATCCACTAAAATGTAAACATATATTCACTTTATTTCAAATTAAAGTATGTTAACTCCATATATTTAAAGTAATATTGTTTAATATTTTAATTTATCCTCAACTTATCCAAGTTTTTGATGTACTACCGATCTATTTCCACAAATATATGTCCGCTAGAATGTGTGGCGTTATCCAAAGATCCTGTAAAGCTAGCTTGAGCCGGTAAGCTCGTCCTGTTTGCAGGCTGCTATCCTTACGGCGCAGCAAGGTTTTCTTCTGCTCCTCCTTGAGGTCGCCTTATTTTTCAGCAATGTATTTCGTTCGTTTCAGTTCCTGATTTTGTTTTTGCTCTTGAATTCACACTTCATCGATGGCTTCGCCTACGAGTTTCATCACGTGGAATTTGTCAAAGGTGATCTCTGCTTCCGGAAAATATTCTTCAATACCACGGATAAAAGTGAGAGACATATCGCAGCATACTTCTTCTATCTACTATGTGGCAGTGCCTTTTGCAATCAGATGCGATTTGAATCATTCCAAGGTTTCATTCCTTTGCTCTCTGTAGCGAAGAGAACGGTTTTACAATCAACATCGACGAACAGGGTAATATAACGATGACTGCGCCTTGACGACGTTTCGTCACACACGATACATCAAGTTCTACCATTGCCTTATTGACGTGGTAGTGAAAAATGCGCCACATTTGTGTATCATGCTCTCGGAGTTCACGTGCAGCCTTATTGACGGGCATTTCAGCTATCAATCTCATGCCCACGCTTCAAACAGCAGGGTGAAATACGATAACGGCCTTACCCATCTCACGTTCACTTGTGTTATTTTATTAGAGGCCTTGTACTTTACTCGTGGCAGTCTAGCGTACATGTAGGTTTTCTAGAGTGTGTACGCAAACTGTACAACTCGTAGAAATCTAGTAAAATAAGGAACATGAGACGAAGATACGAGTTAACGGATGAAGAATGGAATATACTTGAACCCCTGTTGCCCCCGGCCCGAAAAAAACAAGGAGGACGTCCGCCTAAGGATCGGCGTCAGATGCTCAATGCGGTTCTTTGGGTGGCTCGAACGGGAGCGCCATGGCGAGATTTACCGGGTTATTATGGGCCTTGGTCTTCCGCCTACAGCTTTTTCTGGCGGTTGCAAAAAGCAAACCTTTGGGATGAAATATTGAAGCATGTCGCCATCGAACCGGACTGGGAGCAAGTTATGGTTGATGCCACCATCGTCCGCGTCCATCAACATGGAGCGGGCGCAAAAGGGGGCAGGACCAGCAAGCCATCGGACGTTCGCGCGGAGGATTAACCACCAAAATTCATGCGATAGTGGATGCGCTCGGCTATCCGCTGCGCTTCGAATTGACGCCAGGGCAAGACCACGACTCCGTCACCGGCTATCGCCTTCTTCATGAACTGGACTTCTGCCACGGGTGAAGTGTTAGCGGATCGCGCCTACGATACCAATGCCATTCTGGAGCTTTTGCAAAGCCGAGCGATCACTCCGGTGATCCCAAACAAACGCAATCGGCGGGTAAAGCGCCCGATCGATTCTGAAACGTATAAAGAGCGACACTTAATCGAATGCTTTTTCAACAAAGTCAAAAACTATCGACGCCTGGCCACTCGCTATGAAAAAACAGCGAACATGTTCATGGCTTTTTTGACGCTGCTTTCGATTCGCTTATGGCTCAAATAGGTTTGCGTACAGGCCCTAGTCCCAGAAGTCCAAATGCCGCCAATGTTTCGTGTCGTTATCATAAGCTTTGCAAGCCGATCCGTACAAGGGACAGGCAAATGTGGCTCCCCGATCAAAGTCGATAAACAAGTGCCATGCTTGATCCTTATCGTCATATTCAATGTGTGTCAGTTTCCATGGTTCTTCCAACTGTAAGGCCACTTTGAACATTTCTGAAATTATATTGTCGTTACTGCTTAATGAGGTCCACATCAGTCATCCCGCCCTATTAAGGTATTAATGAGCAGTATTTAACTATTTCTATTGTTCAGACATTAGCTATGAGCTATAGCGAGCAGGCCAAAAATTATAATTCCGCTCCTTACATGTAACCAGATTTTCATAAATGAGCAATTTGCATAATTCATTTTTTCTCTTAAAGGCAAACTAAAATGCAGCCGTTAGTGAAGTAAACTGAAAAAAAGGACAGACGGACAGGATTTTTAGAAGACTTAAAAATTTATGCGGTGGTTATCTTAGGCTGTTTTGTGACAGCTAGCGCTGAAACGAGCAGAACAATGGCAATCAGATAAAGGTGGGTAGTGACTTTTTGAATGCCCCACACCTGTAATCGGTTAGCGGTTAGGTCGTCCTTCAGCCTGGAATTGCAGCATTCCACGCTGGTTCGTTTGTTGTACAGTTCCTTCCAGCCCCGACTTTCCCGGTGGGGCAGGCAGTAGCGGTGTAGATCGTCCGGCCGCTCACCTTGACGACCATGCCGTAGTCCGAATTGGGACAAGCCGTCATGCCGACCGGGCAATCTGCCTTGCCCGTGACGTGCGGACAACGAAACTTCAAACGTCCGTTTTCTTGCCCCCAATAGGTCATGGAAACCCCATAGAGCAGCACGGTATGGCTTTTCTGGTCATCCCAGCAGGCGGCTCTTTCTCGTTGCGAAGATTAAGGGGGATAATGGCCTGGACCTTAAGATTTCGAGCAGCTTCGTAGTTTTTTAACTGGTCATAGCCCGATCCAGCATGAAAAATCGCACCTTGGTTTTAGCAGCAGCCTGTTCCATGAGCGCGGGACCCTCATCGCCATCGTTGACGTGGGTTGGCGTAACCTTCAGTGCCAAGGGCAGTTCGCTTTGGGTATCCACGGCTAGATGCAGTTTGTAGCCAAACCACTCGACCTTGTTGCAAAGGTATCGAGCTTCACTCCCCAATTGGCGTTGCCGGTGAGCTCACTTTTCGACTTAGGATGTTTTCTCTCGTGGGCTTGGATCGCCGTACTATCGATGGCGACATGGGTTCCATCCAAAATTTTAGCTTCCTGACACTGAAGGACAAGATGTTTAAACAAGCGCTGAGCCATACCTTTTTGCGTCATCTCGGCAAATATACGGCTCAAGGTGGAGATCGAGGGGGGGGGGAGCAACCCAGCCGCAGTCCGCATTGGTAACGAAAACGCAAATCGAATTGGAGCCTGCGTTGTAAGCCGGTAAAGGATCGATGTACTCTAAAGGAGCTGCAAGCAAGGCACGAAGAATGCCTTGGCGGCAGTGCCCGTCAGCTCCTCGGAGTGAAGAACTCCTCAGCTCTTTCGCATAAGGTCGCAAGTCAAGAGCGCTGAAAAAGATGGGCAGTCGTTCGTTAGATTCAAGTTTGCGGTTCCTCAAAGGAAAATAGACTTTATTGGATAATATACAAATTACTTCCTATATTATTGGTTTTTTTGGTGTGGTTACTAAAAAACTTCTCTAAGTTGGGGTGAAGTCCTTTTTTATGCTCAAAATCTCCTTGCCCAGCATGGGCTCAGATTAGTGCAAATTACTCATATAGGTAGTAGGTCAGGTAGGCGCAGAAAAAAACGGCGTCTCTCAAAAGAGATGGTATTATCCCCTCATGATTTGTAGTGAAAAAAGAGCACATGTTCAAACACAGTCAACCGGAGGGTATTTTTCATGGCTAAAAAAGGGCAGAAGCATACGAAATATTCCGAAGAGTTGAAGAAAGAGGCGGTTTGGTTTCACCTGGAGAAACACATGAGTTATTCACAAATCCTAGAATAACTCAGAAAATCAAGAGCGATGCACAGTTGGTGAGGTGGATACATAAATCCAAAAGTGGAGAGACCTTTGAGAATCGACGCGGGAGAGGGATAGAAAACATTTTGACAGTAAGGACGTAGAAGTTGCGTATTTGAAGGCACAGGTCGAATACCTAAAAAGCTCAATTCAAATCTGCATGGTGAGAGTGTTGACCAGATCAGTTTGGAGAAGTTTGAATCCAACCTCAAGAACAACCTCTATAAAATTTGGAATAGAATGTAATCTGGAAGTTACTTTCCACCACCAGTTTAAGCGATGGAAATACCCAAGAAAAGCGGAGGAACGCGGTTGCTGGGCGTGCCTACCGTGGCATATCACGTCGCGTAAATGGTCGCAAAACTGTACTTTGAACCCCGGGTCGACCGTATTTCCATCAGGATTTCTACGGCTATAGACCGGGAAAGTCAGCCATGGATGTACTGGCCGTGATGAGACAGCGTTGCTGGAAATATGACTGGGTGCTGGAATTTGATATCAAAGGTCTATTTGAACAATATCAATCACGAATTAATGATGAATACCGTACGTAAGCATACGGACAACCCCTGGCTCATTGTGTATATCCAAAGATGGCTGGGAGCGTCCATACAAATACCGAATAAGGAATTCGTGATGAGAACAAAAGGGACACCACAGGGTGGCGTAATCAGTCCCGTGTTAGCAAACCTGTTTCTCCACTACACTTTCGACAAATGGATGGAAAAGCACCATCCGGGCAAGCCGTTTGCACGATATGCAGATGATGCAGTAGCTCACTGTCATAGCAAAAAGGCAGCAGAACAGCTCAAGAGCGAACTGGAGTACAGACGTAGAGAGTTTGATTTGGAATTGCACCCGGTGAAGACGCACGTTATGTACTGTAAAGATGCTAATCGTATATTAACATACAGTGAAATTACGTTTGATTTTCTGGGATATACATTTTGACGACGCAGAGCTAAGAATCGAGGAGGGAAATTTTTCATCAGCTTCATTCCGGGTGCAAGCAATTCGGCCAAAAAGGTTATGCGGCAAACCATCCGGATATTGCGGATTCAGTTAAAGTCGGAAAAATTGTTGGAAGACCTGTCCAAGATGTTCAATCCCGTTTTAAGAGGTTGGGTTAATTATTACGGACGTTACTACAAAGCGGAAATGCATTCGGTATATCGACGCATGAATCGAGCGTTACTGAACTGGGCGATGAGAAAGTACAAGCGGTTTAGGCAGCGACGCAAACGAGCCTGGGATTGGCTCAGTCAGATTGCAAAGCGAGAAACAACACTCTTAGTGGGAGAAGAACTATATATGTTGGGCTGGATAATGGGAGCCGGATGAGCTGAGAGGTTCAAGTCCGGTTCTGAGAGAGCCTGGAGGTGTAACTGCTCCGGGCTACTCACCCTTGTGTAAAGTCATTCTTTTCTCACCTTAAGACCAGAAAAATTGTACTTGGAGAAGCCGGAGTATTTAGAGAACGCTGAACGTTTGGTTTCGGAATACATCCTATATTACAATAAGGAATGCTTCCACAAAAAACTCGGCGACCTGTAGCCGGTAGAGTACCGACAACAGATCGCCGCTAAAATGCTTCTTTTTACTGTCTACATGACGGGGTTATACCAAGACGCCGCTTTTAATATAAGGTTACACAGAAATACTACTCTTTATCTTCCACTTTAGCCGTAACAGCGTGGCTGATTGAACCCCGGTCAAAGGTTAGCTTCGTCACATCATTCACCCGGAGAACGACAATGTCGTCGGAAATCTCCATAATCGTACCGTGCAGGCCGCCGATTGTAACGACCTTATCACCCTTTTTCAAAGCCCTCAACATGGCATTCCGCGTCTTAGTCTTCTTCTGCTGAGGACGGATCAACAGAAAATAGAACACGACAAACATCAGGACAAACGGACCAACAAGCCCTAAAATGCTTGAGGACTGGTTTGCCGCAGCATACTGAAACATATATTTCACCCCCCTTTCAAATCGTCATAAAGCACAATCCAGCACTTTAGAAACCTTTTGAATTATCATTTAAACCGTATTGCGCGAAAAACTCATCGCGAAAATCCAGCAGCCGGTCTTCCATGATGGCTTTACGCACCTTACGCATCAGTTCCAACAGGAAGTACAAATTATGGTAGGTTGTCAAACGAAGTCCGAAGGTCTCGTCGCTCTTAATCAAGTGACGTAAATACGCACGCGAATAATTACGGCAGGTATAACAGCCGCATTCCGGATCAAGCGGCCCGAAATCACGGGCATACTGCGCATTTCGGACAACGAGTCTTCCCTGACTGGTCATCGTCGTTCCATTGCGGGCAATACGGGTCGGCAGAACACAATCGAACATGTCCACACCCCGAATTGCGCCTTCCAGCAGCGCATCAGGAGAACCGACGCCCATCAGATAGCGCGGCTTGTCCTGCGGCAGCAGCGGAACCGTGTAATCCAGCACTTCATACATAAGCTGCTTGGACTCTCCGACACTGAGTCCTCCAATAGCATACCCCGGGAAATCCATGGAAGTCAACTCAGCAGCGCTCTGCTTCCGAAGATCTTCGAACATCCCGCCCTGAACGATAGCGAACAAGCCTTGATCATGAGGACGGGCGTGGGCTTTCAGGCACCGCTCCGCCCAGCGTGTTGTCCGCTCCAGCGATTTTTTCACATAATCGTATTCCGCCGGATAAGGCGGGCATTCGTCAAAAGCCATCATAATATCGGAACCCAGCGCATTCTGCACCTCCATCGCCACCTCCGGCGACAGAAACTTCTTATCTCCGTTCAGATGGGAACGGAAATGCACGCCTTCCTCCGTGATTTTGCGCATCTCGCTTAGCGAGAACACCTGAAACCCCCCGCTGTCCGTAAGGATTGGACGATCCCAGTTCATAAACTTGTGGAGCCCTCCGGCTTCGCGAACGATGTCATGTCCAGGGCGGAGAAACAGATGATAGGTGTTGCTCAGAATGATCTGAGCATCCATATCCTTCAGTTCTTCAGGACTCATCGTCTTGACCGTTGCCTGAGTGCCAACCGGCATAAAAGTCGGTGTTTCAATAACCCCATGGGGGGTGTGAACTCTTCCAAGCCGGGCTCCCGACTGCTTGCATGTCTTAATATGCTCGTAAGTAATTGCTGCCATATGCGTAACCATCCTCATACTTAATAAATGAACATTGCGTCGCCGAAGCTGAAGAAACGGTATTTCTGCCGGATCGCCTCTTGATATGCGGCAAGAATATGTTCCCTGCCCGCCAAAGCGCTGACCAGCATAACCAGCGTCGATTTCGGCAGATGAAAATTCGTAATCAAGGCGTTCACCAGTTTGAACTCATAGCCGGGGTAGATAAAGATATCCGTCCAGCCGCTGCATGCTTCAAGCGGTCCATCGCCGAACATGCCGCCGGCCGTCTCCAGTGTACGGCAGGAGGTCGTCCCTACCGCTACGATCCGGCTTCCCTTAGACTTGGCTTCATTCAGCAAATCCGCCGTCTCCTGAGGCAGCATGAAATACTCCGAATGCATGACATGCTCTTCCACCGTATCAACAGACATAGGCCGAAATGTACCCAGTCCGACATGAAGGGTAATATAGGCTAACCGAACCCCTTTATCCTGAATCCGCTTCAGCAGATCCTCTGTAAAGTGCAGACCTGCCGTAGGTGCTGCCGCCGAGCCTTCGTGACGGGCGTATACGGTCTGATACCGTTCCCGGTCATCCAGCTTCTCCTTAATATACGGCGGTAGCGGCATCGTACCAAGTCTGTCC
Source organism: Paenibacillus zanthoxyli JH29 (assembly GCF_000520715.1). Classification (GTDB taxonomy): domain Bacteria; phylum Bacillota; class Bacilli; order Paenibacillales; family Paenibacillaceae; genus Paenibacillus_AQ; species Paenibacillus_AQ zanthoxyli. The sequence goes on along the minus strand of NZ_ASSD01000547.1, from coordinate 2,697 downwards.
AGAATCTCCTGAAATATCCCTTGGTACATGAACCGCAGCGTTCGCCCGCCCATATCGCTTTCTTCCTCGATTACGGCCCGGAGTTCCTCGCCGAAAGATATGACGGCTCCGGTCTTAAGCTTTTTCCCCGGCTTCACCAGCGCATCCCAACGGTCCTCGCCAAGGCTCTTCAGCAGCAGCACCTCGGCCTTAGCCCCGGTGTCTTCTTTGATGCCGAACAGCCGGGCAGGAATGACTCTCGTATCATTCAGCACAAGCGTATCCCCGGGCTGCAATTCGTCGATAATATCGGTAAAATGCCGATGCTCCGTCCTGCCGCTCCGCTTGTCCAACGTGAGCAGCCTGGATGCGCTGCGGTCGGGAAGCGGAGTCTGGGCAATCAGTTCCTCCGGCAGATGGAAATCATACAAATCTACATTCATTGCTTGTCATTCCTTAACTATAGTAACGTTCTGAAAATAGTGTTGCAAAATCTTCTGGTAGTCATTCCCTTGGTCTGCCATTCCCTTAACGCCCCACTGGGACATGCCAAGTCCATGGCCGTAGCCCCAGCCAATGAACAGGAAGCCCGGGCTTGCGTCAATCACCCTCGCCTTGTTATCTCCGTTCATAACTACGGTTCCGCTGCCTCCTTGCGTTACCATTCCCGAAGCGGACAGCACGCCGGCCTGCTGTGAACCGCTTACTGATGCGGTCCTGCCGTCGGCGCCTAGTACAGTATAACTGCCGGATGGCACAATATCAAACAAAGTGCTGGGCAGCCCGCCCAGAGCAGAGCGGTACAAATCGGGATACTTCACACTTAGAGCATTACCATTAGCTTTGACCTGAACCGCCCGTCCCGACGGACCGCGTTCCGTCACCTGAAGGCTGATAATGGATGATGGCAGAGCAACGCTCGTCTTCCCTTGCAGACTCTTCAGAAGCTCGGCGGATGTATAAGGTCCCTTAATCCAGCTGTAGCTGCCCGACTCCAGCACTTTGGCCAGTACAACCGCATTCTCTCCCGGATTCAGCTTGCCGACGGGACTTACGCTGCTATCCAGAACAGGCAGAGCCCGTACATTGACATCCTTGGTCGTCGCCGTCATCAGGTCGAGGCCGGCTGCGGTCTTCTCCCCCGTCAATTTTACGTTGTCTTCCCGAACATAGCCATCAGTGCCGCCAGGCAGCTGCACATAATACCATTTCTTCGCGGCGGCCACGGCAGAACTGTCAGCGGAGCTGTCGACGCTGGCAAATACATTCCCGCCGTTGTTGTTCCATACCTCGGACGGGTCGGCGGTCATACCGCCGCTGTTGGACGAAAAGACGGCTTCAATAATATTCACTCCGCTCTTCAGCACTTCTCCGGCGGTGGCATCCACCGCCGAGGTAACTGAAGCCGCTTCGGTTCCGATTCCGTTGTATACCTGACTGAGCGTAGTATCAACGACATTTGCGATATCGAACCGCATTCCCTGCGCAAGCGCATAGCTGCGGGCCGCCACCGCCTGAGCTTTAAGCGCTTCTGCCGGCCAGCTCGAAGAGACCTCTCCGCCAACGACCGAGTATAGATATTGCTCCAGCGGCAATTCATTGATCACCGATAACGAACCATTCATTCCGCCAAGCTCCAGACTGCCTCGGTAAGTCCGCTTGGATCTCTCGGCAAGCTGAATACCCGCGCTGCTTCCGGAAGCCATGAACTTCGCCCCGCCGGATACCGCATAATGCGGCGCCAGCGTCTCGCTGCTCAGGTCAAGACCGGCTTCCGTCCGGATCATGAGGCCCGCAGAAGCTGTCGTTAGGGACAACTGCGGAAGCACCTGGCGAAGCACAATCCGCGCCGCATCCAGATCACTATCGCTGGCAGCTTCGGACACCCATACCTCGTACCGCGATCCCCCGCCTTCGGAAGGCACGACCGCAGTCCAAGCGTCAACGCCGGCAGCGGCGATACTTGCCCTGGCTGTATCTGCTTCCAACTGCGTGGCATAGCTGCCTGCGGTCAGATGCTTGCCGCCCTTAATGACGGGAGGTTGATCCGCAGGAAGGCTCAAGCCGGCATTAGCCAATCTGTCAACCGCATTCTTTGCGGCGCTTTCGCTGGCATATGTTCCTGTATAGAGTTGATACACATTGCTGCCACCCTTTGAATTCAAGAACAGCAGAGGCTTGTCCGATGTAGATTGAAGCTTCTTCGCCGCGTCGGCCGCCGTCTGCCAGGAGGATGTCTCCAGCACTTTGACGCGGTAACCGTCCAGGCTTGCACGCACCTTCGCCCCTGAAGGGACCGTAACGAGAACGCTCCCGCCATCTTCGGCGGCCAGGCTCCAAGCCTGGCTCGAGAGCAGCGTGACCGCCGGAACCGTCAATTTATATTTACTGCCGATATCCGCAAATAACGCAACGCGTATTGTTCGGGGGGAATCGGCGTAACCTGCTCCAGAAGGAGTGAGCAGGCATCCCGCCGCCAGCACCGCGGCCAGCAGACCTTTTGCCAGTGCCCGTTTCCCTTTCTTCCATAAATGCCTCATCTTCACGTTCTCCTCCAATCGCCAAATTCGAAAAGATCAGGATTGCTCCGGAGGGAGCGGAATTCCTAAATGCTGGTAAGCTGCCGGGGTAACCATTCTTCCCCGGGGCGTGCGCTGCAGAAATCCGATTTGCAGCAGGTACGGCTCATAGACATCTTCGATCGTCTGGCTCTCCTCG
>NZ_ASSD01000546.1 GCF_000520715.1 Paenibacillus zanthoxyli JH29 | reverse complement strand
GCTCTGCGGCAGCGGACGGCGGCTCCGTAACCGAAACGCGGCTCTCCCCGAACTCAGGCTCAGTGGTACCGCTTCCGTTCCGCTATCTCCTGCTGCCGTTCTTCATCGCCTCTGCGCAGGGCGTGCTCTTCTTCGAGCTTCCCCTTTCCCAGACCCGTAACGGAAGCGACGGTATCCTTTCGACGGGCATCCTGCTCTCACTGCTTAGTCTAGGTGCGCTTGTCACGCTGAGCATGCTGTTTCTGAACCGTCTATCCGTGCTCTTGCGGATCGGCGCGGCGCTGCTCGGTATGGCGCTCTGCTTCTTCGCACTCGCTGCTGTTCCCTCCATTCCTCCGGCGGTTGTCCTATTTCTGCTTGGCACCGCCAAAGGAGTGCTGTTCCCGGCAATGGCCTCGCTGTTCATCGGCATCAGCGGCCCCGGACGTATGGGGCGGATTTTCTCGCTCCAGTCGATCGCGACCTCCCTCGGCGCCTTCGCCGGACCCGTCGCTGCCGGACAGCTCCGGGGGATGGTCTCGCCATACTTCATTGCCTTTCTGCTGATGATGACGGCGCTGCTCCTGCTTCCGGCTTTCGGTTCGGGCAAACTTTCCGCCTATCATCCGGATTGGAACGGCCGGGCGGCCTGACACGAACACCGCCAGCATTCTCCCCAAAAAGCATGATGTCTGCTTCATATATAATGGGCAGGGATACAAACCCGGTGGATGAATTGACATATAATACCGTGTAGTTAAGAATCCACTGCGAAAGAGAGTTGAACTGTAAATGTCCAATCCTTGCTGTCCTAAACCTATTGTCGCTCCATGTTGTCCTACTTCTGCCGGTATCATTCTGGTTCTCTTCATTCTGCTTGTTATTATTCTTAAAACTTGTTGGAGCTAGATGTAGTACCCAGCCGCTTCTCTTCAAAAGCGTAAATACCGCGCAATCACCCGGACCGCCATTCGCGTCCGGGTGATTGTTCGTGGAATAATTTGAAACCTATTCTGTAATTCAACACGTGAATATACGACATTTCCCGGGGAATGAATACAACCCTGACGCCATGCTATTAAAAATGACAAACGTTAGGTAATATATAGTTAAGCCTGTACGCAATCCGGCATTTTGTGCCATGCGCTTGCACTATTCGGACGGAGGTGGCGCCACAATTATGTCCATTTCTATTATTGTCGAAGGCAAGAATGACCGCAGCCGTCTGCGGCGCCTCCTAAAGCCGGAAGTCGACATTCTGTGCACCTTTGGCACACTCAATACGGTTAAGCTTGAGACTCTGCGCAAGCAAGTCGGAGACAGTGAAGTCTATCTCTATATGGATAACGACAGCTCCGGCAAAAAAATACGCGGCGTTCTCCGCGACGCCTTCCCGGACGCAGAACATATCTATACCCGCCGGGGTTACGCCGGAGTCGAAGGCACTCCCGATGAATACAGCATCACGCAGCTTGAGAAAGCGGGATTGGAAGAATTCATTATCTACCCTGATCCGTCTCCTTTTTAGGCAAAAGCGCCTTTTTACGCTTCTACCTCTCATAATCTTGAAAGGAAAAAGCGAAAGGCGCTTTTCTAACAGCCGTATCATATTCTGCACTACTCGCGGGCCAGCTTTTTCACGGCGTCGGCCAAAAATTCCGGCGTAACCCGGTCTGTATCGCTGGCATTGTATAGTGCACGCAGACGGTTCTTCCGGTCCACAAGCCCGATCAGGTTCGCGTGGGCGAAATTGTCCTTGTTGTTTCCGGCAATCAGAATTTTGAAGGAACCTGCTGCCAATTCCCGAACCTTTTCCTGATCCCCTCGCAGAAAGTACCAGCCGGCATAATCGGGGTGGAAACGGTCAGCGAACGTCTTGATCGCTTCGCGCGTATCGTTCTGCGGATCAAATGAGATCGACAGGAAGGCCGCGTCTTTACCAAAACTGCCGTCCTTAATGAGCAAATCCTGTACCTGCGACAGAGCGAAGGTCGTGATCGGGCACACATCCGTACACTGGGTAAAAAAGAAATAAACTAACCGCACCTTGCCTTCCGTATCGGATAGCGTAACGGTGTCACCGCTTACATTTTCAAGGGAGAAGTCCTGCACTTCCCCGATAACCGGCAGTTTTCCCGCTTGGAAAGCCCAGGAGCTTACGACCAGATAGGCCGCCATGGCCAGCGCAAGCAGAAGCAGAAGCCAAGTCCATTTATACCGCGTCAGGATGTGCATGATCTTCTCCCTTCATTATCCGTGAATCGTATTGAGCACCAGCGCAATCAGGCTGAGAGTCAAATAATTAATGGAAAAGAAGAAATTCTGTTTCGCCCAGGCGTCGTCATCTTTAGCCTTCAGACCTTTGAGCGTAAGATAAAGCCAAGTCAGAGAAAGCCCGGCGGAAACAATCAAATAATAGATGCCGGCATATCCATACGCATACATGAGCACCGAAACCGGAACGAGCAGCGCGACGTAGGGTATCATCTGTATTTTGGTCCGGCGTGTACCCTTCACAACCGGAAGCAGCGGAAATCCCGCATTCCGGTATTCTTCCTTGCGCCGGATGCCGAGCGCCCAGAAATGAGGGGGCTGCCATAGGAACAGCATCGCGAACAGCAGCCAGGCGCCAAGATCAACCTTGCCCGTCACGGCAACATAGCCGATTACCGGAGGCATCGCACCGGAAATCGCGCCGACCGAAGTACTCCAAGTGGAGGTCCGTTTCAGCCAAAGGGTGTATACTATAACATAGACGAACATGCCAACGATTCCGAACAGCCCGGCCAGAATTCCGGAGAAAAGAAACAGCGCGGCCAGGCCCAGAGTGCCAAGTCCCAGAGCATAAAGCAGAACCGTATTCGGCTTAAGCCGCCCGGTCGGCAGTCCGCGCTTCTTGGTCCGTTCCATTTTCATATCCAGATCGCGGTCGAAATAATTATTAAACACACAAGCCGAAGCCATAACAAGCATGGTACCGATCAGGGTCAGCAGCAGCTTGCCGTAGTTAACCTCCCAACCGGAAGCCAGCCAGAAGCCAGCAAAGGCGGCAATCAGATTCGACCGGATGATGCCTGGCTTGGTTACCGTAATGAAATCGCGCCAACTGGCCCGCTCAGCTTCAGGGGGGAGCTTGGCGGACATAGCCGCGGAATCGGAAGAGGCTTGATATCTCCATTGATTATTCACGTATTTGAATTCCTCCTTTATGTTCAGTCTGTAAGACAGAACGAACTTGCAAGCCTGTTTATCAGCTCTTATTGATAAATTTCAGTCTTCCGCTGTTAACTTTATCATAACAAACCACAAAATACTTTGACAATCTTTGACCAAGATGTTCATTAATTTGACAACTGCGTGACGTAAATAATTCTTTTCGATATAAATATTAAGATGATAAAATGGGTAGTTATTAATAGAGAACTTCCGTGCAAAGGAGATCTGCACTATGGATACTGCTACACACTTCGTTATGGGTTTTGGTCTTGCCGGGCTCTCCTTCATTGATCCCGCCGTCAGTTCTCAGCCAATGCTGTCAGGCGCCGTTATGCTGGCCACCGTTATCGGCTCGCAGGCCCCTGATGCCGACACCGTCTTGCGCCTTAAGAGCAACGCGGTGTATATTCGCAATCACAGAGGGATTACGCACTCCCTTCCTTTTTTGCTCCTCTGGCCCGCCTTGATTACCCTTGTGCTCAGTCCGATTTTCGGTCTGAACGACATCCGTTCCATCGGCCATCTTGCCCTCTGGAGCTTTATTGCCGTAGCCCTGCACGTCTTCACCGATCTGTTCAATACCTACGGCACTCAAGCGGCGCGGCCAATCACCGAACGCTGGATCGCGTGGAACATTATCCATATTTTCGATCCGTTTATTTTCGGCAGCCATGTTGCGGCCATCGCGCTGTGGATCACCGGCATCGTTCCCCCGGCGCCTTTGTTCGCCTCGCTGTACACCATCATCGTCCTGTATTATGTTTGGAGGACTGCCGCCCATTTTCGGATAACCCGCAGCATCAAGGCCAAAGATCTACACCATGAACCCGGAGAGAAATATATCCTGATCCCGACGATAACGCCAAGACGGTGGAATGTCGTTAAGACGAGACAGGATGGCAGCTATTATGTCGGCCAGCTTAACTACGGGCGCCTGGAATGGCTCAAGCACGCAGTCAACTCCCACCATCCAGCTGTAGAACGTTCCAAGTCCCATCCGGATATTCAGGCTTTCCTGTACTTCACTTCCTATGCCATCGCCGAGGTGGAGGAACTGCCTTCAGGTTACATTGTACGCTGGGGGGACGTCCGTTATTTGCACCGGAAGCAATTTCCGTTTGTCGCCGTTCTGGTCATGGATCACCAATATCATGCGCTTCAGACCTATGTAGGCTGGCTCAGCAGCGAGAAGCTGGATGAGCGTTTCGCGATTGAACCCGGCTCGATGAAAGTATAGCTTCGGGCTGCACCGGTGGCTGGATAGCGTCAGGCTAACTGGCTGCTGCCCGGCTCTCTTGTCCCTAAAACAAATCCCGGAGCATGAGTGCTCCGGGATTTGCCGCTTATAAACGCTGAATATGCTCAGAAAAGTTTAACAGCATCCTGATTTCATAATAATATAGACATATACTCGGCGGCCGCTATTACCTGACCGGAAGCGGCTTAAATCCGCCGTGAAACGAAAGGAGTCATCCCTTGAGCAAAGGACTCTCGCTTTGGTTTGCGATTTCTTCCATTCTTTTGCTTGCCGCGGCTTCAATCACCATCAGCTACCGGCCATGGGCCGCGCTGCTGCTGG
>NZ_ASSD01000545.1 GCF_000520715.1 Paenibacillus zanthoxyli JH29 | reverse complement strand
CAATGGAAGGAGCCGGTGGAACTGCTGAACGTCTCCTATGATCCTACGCGTGAACTGTATGAGAATTATAATAAAGCCTTCTCTGCATATTGGGAGAAAGAGACCGGACAGAAAGTGACCATTAAACAGTCGCATGGCGGTTCCGGCAAACAAAGCCGCGCCGTGCTTGACGGTCTGGAAGCGGATGTTGTAACGCTGGCGCTTGGTTACGACATCGACGCTTTGCAAAAGGCTGGCCTGATTAATGAAGGATGGCAGAGCAAATATGAACATAACAGTTCCCCTTACACCTCGACCATCGTATTCCTGGTTCGCAAGGGTAATCCGAAAGGCATCAAGGATTGGCCGGATCTGCTGAAAGACGGCGTAGAGGTGATCACCCCGAATCCGAAGACATCGGGCGGCGCCCGCTGGAATTACCTGGCGGCTTGGGGTTATGCGCTGGATCATAACAATAATGACGAGGCCAAGGCGCAGGAGTTCCTCAAGAACCTGTTTACGCATGTGCCTGTGCTGGATACCGGGGCGCGCGGCGCGACTACAACCTTTGTAGAACGCGGAATCGGCGATGTGCTGCTTGCTTGGGAGAACGAGGCTTATCTGTCCGTGAACGAGCTGGGCAAGGATAAATTCGATATCGTCTATCCGTCGGAGAGCATTCTGGCTGAGCCTCCGGTGGCTATTGTCGATAAAGTGGTCGATAAGAAGGGAACCCGTGAGGTTGCGGATGCTTACCTGAAATATCTGTACAGCGAAGAAGGTCAAAAGATCGCTGCGGAGAACTACTACCGTCCGACACTGGACAGTGTTAAGGAAGAATACAAGTCCAAATTCCCGGATATCAAGCTCTTTACGCTGGCTGATAAATTTGGAACGTGGCAGGAGACACAGGAAAAGCATTTCAACGACGGCGGTATCTTTGACCAGATTTATGTTCCGGGTAAATAAGGGAATCTTCGGACAGAAACGGGAAATACGGCGGTGCTGATCGGCCGAACGGAGCCGAAGGCGGAGAAAGGATGAATAATCGATGAATGTCACTGCTAAGGCGACGCGGCGGGGGGTGCTGCCGGGATTCGGTCTAACCATGGGGTACAGCATTTTATATTTGAGTCTGGTGGTGCTTATTCCACTGGCTGCGCTGCTGTTCAATTCAACAGGACTGACCTTTGGTGAGATCTGGTCGGTGGCTACGGACCCCCGGGTACTGGCCTCTTACCGGGTCAGTCTGACCACGTCGGCGGCGGCCGCATTGGTGGACGGTCTGCTGGGACTGCTGCTGGCATGGGTGCTGGTGCGCTACCGGTTCCCGGGAAAAAGAATCTTCGACGCCCTGATCGATCTGCCGTTCGCGCTGCCGACGGCGGTGGCGGGCGTGTCGCTGACGGCGCTGTATTCCGGCAACGGTTGGATCGGCTCGCTGCTTGAGCCGCTCGGCCTCAAAGTGGCGTTTACGCCGCTGGGCATTTCCTTGGCGCTGATGTTTATCGGTATTCCTTTTGTCGTGCGCACCGTTCAGCCCGTGCTGGAGGATTTGGAGCGGGATACAGAGGAGGCGGCCGCCACGCTCGGGGCCGGACGCTGGCGCATCTTCCGTAAGGTGTTGCTGCCGGAACTGATTCCGCCCCTGCTCACCGGCTTTGCCCTGGCCTTTGCCCGGGGAATCGGCGAATACGGCTCGGTTGTGTTCATCTCGGGCAACATGCCCATGCGGACAGAGATCGCTCCGCTGCTGATCATGTCCAAGCTGGAGCAGTACGATTACGCCGGAGCAACAGCAGTGGCGCTGCTGCTTCTCCTTATTTCCTTCCTGATGCTTCTTGTGATCAATATGCTTCAGCGATGGACCCGCAAGGCATCACGCTAAGGCCCCCACTACTTAAATT
>NZ_ASSD01000544.1 GCF_000520715.1 Paenibacillus zanthoxyli JH29 | reverse complement strand
ACATGCTATGGCCCCAAGATATGCTTGACCCGGCCCACCTGGCCGCTCGTCAGCCTTACCTTGATGCCGTGCGGATGACGGGGCGAATTCGTCAAAATATCCTTGACCGTACCCCGGGTCAGCTTGCCCGAGGCCTGGTCCTGTTTTAGCACGATATCCACTTCAAGCCCTGGGCGGATATCCGATCTGTTCTGTCCATTCATCATTTGTCCTCCTTTCATTATGACTCTACACATAGATAAGGATGAACCCGCTATGGCTTTTGGCATTAAACGCGAAGAATTGAACCGATGGAAAAAAGCGGTCTCCGCAGGGGAGATCGCCTTCCTGACCCATTTCTGGCTCGATCCGAGATTTCCCGGCATGACGACCGTGACCAAAGTCGGCTGCAGCGACCTGGATCGCCTTGCCGACTGGTGCAGAACCAACGGACTGCCGCCGGAGCGCATTCACAACCGGCCGCCGTTCCCCCATTTCGATCTCATCGGCCCAAGGCAGCCGGAAATCCTCAAGCGGGAGGGGCAATGGGAGCAGCTCCGCCGCTTCAATTTGCTGTAGTCCGCTCTATTTGCGCCGCAAATCATCCATGATTTTGCGGCCGGTCGGCGTCTGGGCGAGCCCTCCGCCGGCCGTCTCGCGGTGAATCTCCGGCATGGCCGAGCCCACCTCCAGCATAACCTTAATTACCTCGTCGGATGGAATGACGCTGCGCACTCCCGCCAGCGCCATATCCGCCGCGGCCAGCGCTGTCACAGCGCCGAAGCCGTTGCGGACAATGCAGGGGATTTCAACCAATCCACCGACCGGATCACAGATCAGCCCGAGCGTATTCTTCAGCGCCAGGCCCACGGCATGTACCGCCTGAGCCGGAGTGCCGCCGCGCAGCTCGGTCAGCGCTCCCGCCGCCATCCCGATCGCCGAGCCGACCTCGGCCTGGCAGCCTCCCTCCGCACCGGAGACGAAGGAATTATTGGCGATAACATAGCCAATGGCTCCGGCGGCAAACAGACCGTACGTCATGTAATCGTCGTCCCAGCCGAAGCGCTCCTGGCAGCTTAGGAATACACCGGGAATAATGCCGCAGGACCCGGCCGTCGGCGTGGCGATGATGCGCCCCATCGAGGCGTTCACCTCCGAGACGGCGAGCGCATAGGCCATCGCCTGCCCAGCCGGGCCGCCAAGGCAGGATTCACTCGCGGCGTTATAGGCGCCGACGCGCTGGGCGCCCTGTCCCGTAAGTCCGCTCCGCGAGGTCGTATCCTCCTGCATTCCCCGCCGGACAGCTTCTTTCATTACTCCGTAATATTCCCTCATCTTGGCAAATTCATGTTCGGCTGACCGTCCGGATTCGGCGCTTTGCTCTTCCACCATCAGAGCGCCAATGCTCAAAGCCCGTTGTTCCGCCAGAACGGCGAGCTGGCTTAACGTTTGAAAGTTCATAAGCTCCGCCCCTCTCCATTCTTGTCTTTCGAGCTTTCATCCAGGTAGATCAGCTTTACCGATTTCACCGCAGGCAGTTCTTCCAGCTCCCGCAGCAGTTCCTGAGGCAGAACTTCATCCAGCTCCAGCACGGTCAGCGCCGCTCCGCTGCGGTTCTTACGGTCTAGTGACATATGCCCGATATTTACCTGTCCCCGGCGCATCGTATCGGTTACGCTTGCCAGCACGCCGAGATAATCCATATGATGGATCAGAACAGTCGGATACATTCCGGACAATCTGACGCTGAAGCCGTCGATATCGATAATTTCGATATTGCCGCCGCCGATAGATATGCCTGTAAGCGTCAGCTCCCCGGTGCTTCCGGTGAGCTGCAGCCGCACTGTATTTGGATGGGGAAATAAGCCAGTTCCCTGCCGGAACGAAATTTCCATGCCGCTGCTTTCAGCAATTTCGATGGATTCCGGCAGCCGCAGATCGTCCGTTGAGTAACCCAGCAGCCCCCCGGCAATCGCCCGGTCCGTACCATGCCCCTGATACGTAGCCGCAAACGACCCGAAGAAGATAACCTCCGCCTGTCGCGGCATTTCTCCCAGCAGCTGTCTGGCCGCCCGGCCAATGCGGGCCGCACCCGCTGTATGGGAACTCGATGGCCCGACCATCGCCGGCCCTATAATAGAAAATACATCCTTAAACCGCATGCTTAAGCCTCCGCTTTCTTCCAAATCTCACAATGCCGCATTCGGTTTCCCCGCTTCGTCCATTTCAGAGCAAAGAGAATCATTGCCTTACTATTATACTTTAACGGCCGAAAAACTGTGAAATTTGTCGAACAACGGATGGCAGACTATTCATCGGACGCCGGACACCACGCAAATACCAAATAAGCAGCCCCTTTCCTTAAAAAAGAACCGGCAGCATCAGGTGCTGTGCGAGTACAGCAAAATGCTGTCCCTAAGCTCCCAGCCGATTCCGCTCCAGAACCGCTGTCCGCCCGCATTGCTCCCAATGACCATCAGGTGGCATTTGGCGATGCCTTCCGAACGCAACCGATCAAGGCAGCGGGTGACCAGTTCGCGCCCGATGCCTTTTCCCCGGTATTGGCCGCCTACAGCCACATGGTACAAAAATCCCCGCCGCCCATCATGCCCGCACAGCGCCGTACCGGCAATCCCTCCATCCGGAGCGATGCATACATGGCTGAGGCCGCGGTTGCGCTCCAGAAAGCGGATAATCTCATCCCGCGAATCCGCCGCGCTAAGTCCCATGCCTGCGGTATTCTCCCACAGCCCATAGGCCGCGTCGTAATCTTCCTTCGTCATCTCTCTGTAAATCATCATTCTCCCCCAATTTCCCCATGCAAAATAATCAGTTCTCCGTTCCCCGCTTTACGAAACGGTAACCCGTTATCTCATAGCCTAGCTCCCGGTAGAAACGATGCGCCTCTTCCCGGGCGGTTCCGCTGACAAGCCAGGTACCTTTGCAGCCGCGTTCCGCCGCTATTTGTTCCGCAAACGCCATCAGCCTGCTGCCAACGCCCTGCCTCCGAGCAGCCTTGTCCGTCACCAGCAGTGAAATTTCCCCATATCGGGTTAGATCCTCTATGTTTTCCCTCAGCCGAAATCCAAGACAGCCAAGGAGGGCCGGCGCCCCAATATGGACATTCGTTTCTCGTTCGGGGAAAGCCGATCCCTCGCCCTCCTCCGATGACGCTGAGGTTTCGCATACAAAAAGCTCTTCAATCGGACTCTTTTCAATAAAATCCAGCCGAAGCTCTATATCCCGCACAGAATGCGATTTGCCGTCAAGCTGCTCCATCAGCCCGGCCAGGGCCGGAGCATCCTTGTTCGACGCCTTGCGGACCACCATTCCCACGTATGCCGTCACCCCCCACACTTTTACCATCATTTTCATGGAATTTCAATTCTGCTTTCATTTCTTTGCACTGCCAACTTAGGCCAACTCTTCCGGCACAGCGCCTCAAGTTCCCGCCTATCCAGCGGTTCAAGCTGAAGCAGCGCTTCATAAGGATCGCCTTCCAGTGCCAGAAGCTGCGCAAAGGCGGGCTCCGTCTTGATTCCTTCCGCTTTCAGCAGACGTACCCGTTCCCGAAAGCCCTCGCCCAATATGTCTAAAATTCGGGCTTCGACAGACATATGGATATAGCCGTTCTGCCTGTTCACCGGTACCGGCTGCCCGAAGATTTCCACAGGCCACTTCCCTGCTGTAAAACGCGCAACGACGCGCGGCTTCCCGTTAACCTCCCGCTGGACCGCCGAGCCATTTTTCAAATAGGTAAGGTCCTGCCAATTATCGAATGCCGTCATGCGGCTCCCCCTTTATTATCGCTGGTTGCCTAGCGATCCGCCGCTCAGGCGGTCACCCTTCCTTGGGCGTATGCATAGAAATATACCATAAGAAGAACCGGCTAACGGCGTCTTTTAAGACGCAGATTACAGCCTATTTTGCCAAAGGAGAGTCGGTAGATGAAACCTGTACGCACCAATAACTTCTCGTCCGTCCGCCTGACAGCAGGCATGTATGCGCTGAGCAAACTGTCAGCTGCCGGATTGACCTTCACGCTGCTGGGCCTGATCTCACTTGCCGCGCCTGATGCCGCCGCAGGCTGGCTGGCTTCGCCGGCATACAATGTATACTCCTATGCTCTTACCGTCTCGCTGCTGGCTGACGGCCTGCTTAGACTGACGGGAACCGGATCAAGAGCCGTCCTCTTGATCCTATATGTCCTTGCCGGATTCGGCGCGGGCCTGTGGCTCGCTCACGACCAGGGAAGCGGATGGGTAAACAACGCGTTCACCGGAATAGCCGTGCTGCTCCTGTTCCGCTTGACCCAGTTAGCCGGTGAACACATTCCGGAGCTGCTGCCCGTATTCGCCCTGTTCGTTCCGCTGCTCTGCCTGCTGCTCTGAATCAGAGCGCCTCAATAATGTCCGAAGCGATAACCGACGCCGGATTATCCCGGAGAAGAGCCGCCCGTTCACCGGCCAGTCCATGCAAATAGACCCCGAACGCCGCCGCCTGGACGCCGTCCAGCCCCTGCGCCAGCAGACCGGCGATG
>NZ_ASSD01000543.1 GCF_000520715.1 Paenibacillus zanthoxyli JH29 | reverse complement strand
GGCTTCGGCGGTGGTTTCCGCACCAGCCTCGGCCGCCTTCTTGCCTCCGCCCATCGCCGATGAGATGTAGGCGACCTCCTGCTCTACATCAAGCCGCGGGAAGATCGGCGCTCCTTTCACAAGCTTCGTGCCGGCTGGGATCACGCCGAACGTCTTGCCGCTGTCCCAGGTGGTCAGTACGCCTTGGGTTATGCCGAGCTGCTCCCAGATTTTCGCCGGAGCTTGGGTCAGGAACGGCTGAAGCAGAATCGAAGCCGTCCGCAGCCCTTCAGCCAGATGTCTCATGACGGAAGCCAGTTCCGGCGTCTTGCTCTCATCCTTAGCCAGTACCCAAGGCTGCGTCTCATCAATATATTTATTCGTCCGGCTAACGAGCGCTCCGATCGCGGCCAGCGCGACAGAGAACTCCATTTTTTCCATTGCTTCTTCCACTTTAGCGTAGGTTTGGGCAACCGCTGCTTCCAGTTCCCCGTCAAAAGCGGTTACTTGACCTTCATAGGCTGGCAGCTCGCCGCCGAAATACTTGTCGATCATCGCGACGGTGCGGTTCAGCAGGTTCCCGAGGTCGTTGGCTAGGTCGTAGTTGATCCGGTCTACAAAGCTTTCGGGCGTGAACGTACCGTCGGAGCCAAACGGAACCTCGCGCAGCAGGTAATAGCGAAGAGCGTCAAGTCCGTAGCGGTCGATCAGCGTTACCGGGTCTACTACGTTACCCTTCGATTTGGACATTTTACCTTCCTTCATCAGCAGCCAGCCGTGCGCGAACACCTTCTTCGGCAGCGGCTCGCCCAGCGCCATCAAAATGATCGGCCAGTAAATCGTATGGAAACGGACAATTTCCTTACCCACAATATGCACATCGGCAGGCCAGAATTTATCATACAGACTGCGGTCCTCAGAGCCGTAGCCGAGAGCGGTAATATAGTTAGTCAGCGCATCGATCCAGACATAGACCACATGCTTATCGTCGCCTTTGACCTTCACACCCCAATCAAACGTGGTGCGGGATACCGCCAGATCTTCAAGGCCAGGCTTGATGAAGTTGTTAATCATTTCATTTTTGCGGGATTCCGGCTGGATAAACTCTGGGTTCTCCTCATAATATTTTAACAACCGATCCGCGTATTTGCTCATTTTAAAGAAATAGCTTTCTTCCTTCACCAGTTCCACGGGATGGCCGCTTTCCGGGCTTTTGCCGCCGATAATATTGCCGTCCGCGTCACGGACGATATCCACAAGCTGCGTCTCCGTATAGTAGGTTTCGTCCGGAATGCTGTACCAGCCTTCATACTCGCCTTTATAAATATCCCCCTGCTGCAGCAGCCGGTCAAAAATGTCCTGAACGGCCTTTTTATGCCGCTCTTCCGTCGTGCGAATGAAATCGTCATTGGAAATGTCTAGCTTGCGCCATAATTCCTTGATCCCGACAACGATATCGTCCACAAACTGCTGCGGTGTCTTGCCCGCTTCCTCAGCCTTGCGTTCGATCTTCTGGCCGTGCTCGTCCGTTCCCGTCAGATAGCGGACCTCATACCCCCGAAGCCGTTTGTAGCGGGCCATGGCATCACCGGCAACCGTCGAATAGGCGTGTCCGATATGCAGTTTGTCACTCGGGTAATAGATTGGTGTTGTTAAATAAAACGTGTTCTTCTGACTCATTTCCGTCATCCTTTCTTTTCTTGCAGCCATTAGCCGCACTGCCGGTGCACCCGGCCGATTCGAACTCCATGGACACTTTGTCGTCTATATCAAGCACTTCTGGAGCGCCGCACCTGCTTTACCGTGTTTTTTGCCCGCAAAAAAACTCCCGCCCCCATATGGGGCGAGAGTTGCCTCACGCGTTACCACCCAATTTTCCGCCTCCTCACAGAGTGCGACTCATCCAGTTCCCGCTGCGGGAACTGCCCATTAACGCTGGTCACGCCGCAGGCTTACGCCAAGGCCCAATGCAGCCTCAAATCGCTCGCGAGCGGTTCCTCCCGGACCATCTTCCACCTGACGTTCCAGACCGGCTTGCACCTGCCCCGGCTCTCTGTACTGGCGTCCCGATGTACTCATCCATTCTTCGGAAATACTTTTATTATTGAAAATATAACCAATATAGCTTACCTATGTCAAGTAGGGCCTGCAGCTTCCTGGCTGGAAATCTGCTCTTTCGCCGGAGGTACCGGATCGAGACCACCCGGATGAAAAGGATGGCATCGGGCAATCCGCTTGGCGGCAAGCCAGGAGCCCTTAAGAGGACCATGCACTTCCACCGCTTCGAGCGCATACGCCGAACAGGTCGGATAAAACCGGCAGGTAGCCGGCTTTAATGGAGAGATGTACTTGCGGTAAATCTTGATCGGAGCTTGGACCGCAGCTCGGCCGATTCCCATAACTATTTCCCCTCTTCTCCACGAGCCGCTTTATTTTCCGCGCCAGCCTCCTCACATTCCCTGCAGTACCCGAACACTTCGAATTTATGCTTCACAACCCGGAATTGATCGGGCGTATCGGTCATATTCATTGGGCAGAAGGAAATGGGATACGTCTTTTGGCACTGCAAACAAATCATATGATGATGATGATGGTCCTGACTGCAGTTGGCTTTGAATTTAATGCCGTCCTCAAAGACGATCTGCTCCAGTACGCCCATCTCTTCCATCACCCGCAGGTTGCGGTAGACCGTATCAAAGCTGAGCCCGCTGTACTTGCGTTCCATATGTTTATATACATCCTTGGCGGACAAATATCCTGTACTCTCGCCGAATAATTTGGCAAGCGTCTTGCGCTGGTCGGTGATTCGCAGTCCCTGCTCCGACATGGCTTCTAGTATTTCTTCTGTCGACAGCATAAGCTCATCTCCCAAAAGTTAAGGTTCAAGGTAAATAACCCCTCTTTTTATAATGCCCCAAAAATATGACGCCGTCAATGAAGCTCAGCTCACCCCCGGATTGAGGGATATCTTTTAAAAAAATTCCCGGCAAGCCGTTTGAATACGCGCTTTGCCGGGAAGATTGATATAACGCCAAGTAGTTTTCTGGTTATTGTGCCTTCTGAGCCGGAAGCGGCATAAACAATAGATTAATTGGCAGATTGCTTCCGGAAGCTGCGGTGAACATGATTTCTACCGTCTGCTCAATATTACCGGTGCGGTACAGCACGCTGTTCTGGTTCGGGGCATCAACGGCGCTCGAGTTCGGAGCCTGAATAATATTACCGTTCACCAGAAGCGGTCCCTGGTATTTCCCACCGCGCGGATTGAGTGTAATCAGCGTATTGGGAGCGACCCGGGTCAGCGTAATTTTGTAGACGACGCCGAAGTTGCCCGCGTTGGAAGCCTCCGTACCCGAAAGGGCATCCGTTCCGGGAAGATTCTTGTCGGAGCTGTTATCCCCAAGTACCAATCTCGATGGTGTTGCGCCTACCGGATCGGTTACCGTGATAATACGGTTCGCGTCCGCATATGTCCCGCGGTTATGCACACCGTCGCGATCCAGGTAACTAAGAGTTGGCAGCGTAAGCAGCGGGTCCTTGGTTGCGTCAATCATGATCACGGAATATTTCACCGGATAATCACTGAATACATCGGACATGAGTGAAATAATCTGGCCAGGCTTCATCGTCACATTACTGAGTGTGGTAAGAACCGCTTTGCTTTCTCCAGGCTGCAGGGTTACATTGCTATAAGCACTGCCTGTCAGGATGGACTGATAATACGTTTCGATAGACTTTTTGCCTGTTGCCGTAGGGATATCAAGCGGACCGCCAAAGCCGGAGCGCTGCGTCGTAATGGTAGTAGGATACATGTTGTTGTTCGTTGCAATGACGTACATCTTCATGTTCGTCGACATCGAATTCTTATGGTGAACCATCAACCGGGTATCCCCCATCGCTGTCTCTTGATAGACAATGCCTTCCGAATATACGGTTTCGGGGCTGTTACTGCGGATCAGCGTCACGGGCTCAGAACTCACAGTATAGGTGATCTTGTTCCAGCTTGGTATCTCGCTTCCGTTGATCGTATAAATGTCACCCAGCGGCACGAAGAGCTTGTTGAAGTCCTCCTGGCTGTACAGCACTTCGTTGGTAATATTGATCGTCTTCTCGAAAGTGCTGCTGAGGCCATGGGTGTCGGTGACCGTCAGTTGAATCGAGACGGGACCGGGATTAAAGAAAGCCAGCGCCCGATTGGACCATGATTCCGTCAACTGATCGCCGTCCGGGTCGGAACTGATATTCGTGATCGTGATTGGCTCACCCATCTTGTATTCGTCTTTGTCCGTTGTAAACTGCGCCACCGGCGGCTGATTTGGCTTGAGGACATTAATGGTTACCGAATACGGGTCACTCCACTGGCCGTTGGAATCCAAAACCGAATAACTAACTGTATAATTTCCTGGCTGCTCAAAAATGTCCTGCCGTCCTTCCCAGCGCTCGTCCACAATCGTAGCACCGTTCAAGGCTGTACTGCTGGTCACGTAATTAATGGTCGTTTCTCCCGCGAAAATCTCGGCTGGCTGCACCGTAAAGGAAGCTTTAGGCTTCGTCTGCAAGGTCAAAATGACACGCTTCTGCACGCTATCCACTGTATAGGGGATGCCAAGAGCCTGGGTAATCGAGGTCAGCGGGACCATAAAGGTGTTTTTGTATTGGTAGGCTGGACCTTTCATTGTTGTCGCCTTGCCGTTCACCGTATAAATCTTGCTGTTTGTCTTGAAACGGAGCTCATTGCCATCCTTCATGATGATCGTTTCTTTAGTTGCTCCATTGTAGGTCAATTTCAGGCCCACACGCTCCACCATGGCTCGGATGGCCACATTAGAAACGCCATTCTTCACAGCCATTGGCTGGCCCGCCAAATATTGGACGCCATTCAAATACATCTTATTGCTGTTCATCATCAGCACAAGCTGACCCGCGCCGGCGACGCTGGCAGGATTCGGAGTCGCAGTGACAGTTGGCTGTATAGTAGCTGACGGTAACTCGGAAGCAGACGGTTCCGGAGTTACGCCAGGCTGTTCTACCACCTGCGATCCTTCTGTAGTTGATGAAGGCATGGCTGAAGCGGAGGGCGATGCTGTTGGCGCCGGGGACACCGTTCCTGTAATCGGTGTAGCCGTGGCGGTACCAATCTGCGTAGCGGAAGGTGTAGTATTTGCGGCTGCGACCTTGACTGCAGTCCCTGCCGGTACCTCTGTTGCGGATTCGGCAAATGCCGGAACTGCTGAGGCGGCGGCTTGCGCCACCGTAAGTACAACTATTAATGCCAGTTTTCTAACGTTCATTACTATGACTCCTTCTGCTCCCTTTTTTGTTGAAAATAAGAACTAAAATGGCGTAAACTCCGCCCACTTCTGATATTCCCGGCAAAAACACAGCCGCCCACAGGCGGCTAGCGCTTTTGACATGGCTTCCCCAAAACAAAACATAGTATTAGACGCAAGCCCAGGCAAAAAGTTTCAGTAAAATGGAGAAAATTTGCAAAAAAATTGAACTTCTCCCTTAAAGAGATGCATATCTTCCAAAATGCGTTCCTGAATTCCGAAATTCTGGAGACCAACTGCTTTATCTATGTACATAGCCGCCAAATTTTTAGTTAACCGCTCGTTTTTCTTTACTCCGCCACACTTACTGAACGGATTAAGACAGGAGCACCTAAATCCTTAGTACGCTATCCAAGATTCCTCAAAATAAAGGAGCTTCAGATTCCATGGCCCCCAGCTTGTCGCTTCTTCCGCTCCAATCTATATCATGGTATCCGGTCAAATGCAGTAACTCATTCTAATTTCCCAGGAAATCAATCATGAAGTCTCATATGACGATATCCATAGCATTCTCAAATCATGAAAAAAGCTGCTCCATGCTCCGAAGAATATCAGACGGTGAGAGCAGCTTCTATTGTGCACGGAAGAGTGACTCTCGTCCGTTATAAAAAATTGGAACCTCGCTCCGGAATTCCCAATTTATATTCAGCGTCGAAATAATATTATACAAGAGCCGTCTGCTTGCGACCTTCGTCGATAAGCCGGTATGCACGCTGCACTTCTTCGTCCGTAGGACTTGGCACACCTTCCAGTTCGTAGGGCTTGCCAAGCATTTCCCACTTGTAGACCCCCATCTGATGATAAGGTAAAATTTCGAACTTCTCTACACCTTGCAAGGTCCCGATAAACCGGCCCAGATTGAGCAGATCTTCTTCCTTGTCATGGATTCCAGGTACATAGACAAGACGAATCCACATCTTGCGTCCGTGATCGGACAGCCAGCGAGCCAGCTTTAGTGTACGTTCATTCGACTTTCCAGTCAGTTTGAGATGAGCCTCGTCATCGATGTGCTTGAGGTCCAGAAGTACAAGATCCGTTACGTTCAGGAGATCCGTAATTTTATCTCCTTCATTATATCCATTGGAATCCAGTGTCGTATGCAGATCCCAACGTTTCTTCACTTCAGTGAACAGCTGCTCCACAAACTTTGCCTGAAGCGTCGGTTCTCCGCCGGAAACGGTCAGTCCGCCACCGGAAGTACGGTAATAATTCAGGTAAGGTTCGATTTCCTTAAGAATCTCATCTACGGTTACTTCTCTGCCTTCGTCTAAAGCCCATGTATCCGGGTTGTGGCAGTATTGACATTTCATTAAGCACCCTTGCATAAACAAAATGAAACGGATACCAGGCCCGTCTACGGTTCCGAAGGTTTCCAGAGAGTGAATACGGCCTTTAATCATAGGGGGTCATCCTTTCTTCACGACTGGCTATCTATCGAAAAAACTTAAAATTTTAACAATATCAGTACAAGATTTTACCGCCCTTGATTCAAGGGCGGTATCACCTTGCTTGTCACAGCATATTCAAAAGTTTTAATTTACGTTAGAGACAACTTACATCGAACCGTGGAAAGTACGGTTAATAACATCAAGTTGTTGTTCACGAGTCAGCTTGATGAAGTTAACAGCATAACCGGATACGCGAATGGTGAGTTGTGGATAGTTCTCAGGATGTTCCATAGCGTCCATCAGTTGTTCGCGGTTAAATACGTTAACGTTCAGGTGATGACCTTTGCTGTGGAAATATCCGTCCATCATGGATACCAGGTTCGCTTTACGTCCTTCTTCATCTTTACCCAGTGCCTTAGGAACGATCGAGAAGGTATTGGAAATACCGTCAAGGCTGTCTTCATAAGGCAGTTTAGCTACGGAGCTCAAGGAAGCAAGAGCACCTTTCTTGTCGCGTCCGTGCATTGGGTTAGCACCAGGTGCGAACGGCTCGCCTTTTTTACGTCCGTCAGGCGTAGTACCCGTTTTCTTGCCGTATACAACGTTCGAAGTAATGGTCAGAATCGATTGAGTCGGCAGGGAATCACGATAAGTTTCGTGTTTGCGAATCATGTTCATGAAGGATTCAACCAGTTCAACTGCAATGCTGTCAACAGCATCGTCGTTGTTGCCGTAGCAAGGGAATTCACCTTCGATTTCGAAGTCAACTGCAATGCCTTGTTCGTTGCGGATCGGTTTAACTTTAGCGTATTTGATCGCGCTCAGGGAGTCGGCAGCAACCGACAGACCAGCGATACCGCAAGCCATCGTACGCAGGATGTCACGGTCATGCAGTGCCATTTCAATGCGTTCGTAGGAATATTTATCATGCATGTAGTGGATAACGTTAAGGGTATTGATGTAAGTCTTAGCAAGCCATTCCATCATCGGTTTGAAGCGGCTGATTACTTCGTTGTAATCAAGCACTTCGGAAGTAATACGCGGATATTCTGGACCGACTTGAGCGCCGGATTTCTCATCCACGCCACCGTTGATAGCGTACAGCAGAGCTTTAGCCAAGTTGGCGCGTGCGCCGAAGAACTGCATTTGTTTACCGATACGCATTGCGGATACGCAGCATGCAATACCGTAGTCATCGCCATAGATCGGACGCATCAGATCGTCATTTTCATATTGGATCGAGCTGGTCTCGATGGATACTTTGGCGCAATATTTCTTAAATCCTTCAGGAAGCTTCTCGGACCACAGAACAGTCAGGTTCGGTTCCGGAGCCGGTCCCAGGTTGTACAGAGTGTGCAGGAAACGGAAGCTGTTCTTCGTAACGCGAGTTCTTCCGTCTACGGACATACCACCGATGGATTCTGTTACCCAAGTCGGGTCACCAGAGAACAGGTCGTTGTACTCAGGAGTACGAAGGAATTTCACAATACGCAGTTTCATAACGAAATGGTCAACAAGCTCTTGTGCTTGTTCTTCAGTCAGTGTACCCTCTTCAACGTCACGTTGAACGTAGATATCCAGGAAGGAAGATACCCGTCCGAGGGACATTGCGGCGCCGTTTTGTTCTTTGATGGCAGCCAGGTAACCGAAATATACCCATTGGAAAGCTTCTTTAGCAGTGTTTGCAGGTTTGGAAATATCAAATCCGTGCGCAGCAGCCATTTCTTTCAGCTCACTCAGAGCGCGGATTTGCTCCGACAGCTCTTCGCGGAGACGAATGACACTTTCACTCATGGAATCTACTTCAAGGTTAAGTTGATCTTGTTTCTTTTCCTTGATCAGGAAGTCAATACCGTACAGAGCAACGCGGCGGTAATCACCAATGATACGGCCACGACCGTAAGCATCCGGAAGACCCGTGATGATACCTGCTTTCCGCACGGCTCTCATATCAGATGTATATGCATCAAATACGCCTTGGTTATGCGTTTTGCGAATATTCGTAAACATGTCAACAATGCTGCTCGGAAGCTCGAAGCCATAAGCTTTACAAGCGTCGATCATCATTTTGATGCCGCCGAACGGTTGAATGGAACGTCTGAAAGGTGCATCCGTTTGAACACCAACGATTTGTTCCTTTTCTTTATCAATATAACCCGGTTTGTGGGATACGATTGTGGAAACCGTGTTAAGGTCTACATCCCATACGCCGCCTTTTTCTCTTTCTTCTTTGCTCAGTTGGGAAATAATTTTCCACAATTCGTTAGTGTTGCTGGTTGGACCTACGAGGAAATCTTCGTTTCCTTCATAAGGCTTGATGTTCTTCTCGATGAAATCATTAACGTTGACATGCTTAGACCATTTTCCGCTAACAAATCCACGCCATCCCGACTTGACTTCTTGTACTTCTCTTTCAATCACCGACATGCTAATCCCTCCATATATTTATATGATTTGTAGAGATCGCGGGCTTGAAGGTTAATCCCGTGTCTCGTGATCCCATGTTGCTGCTTGTAACAAAATTCACAATTGAAGTTCAATAACTGGGACCTTATATAAACATCTTAGTTTACTTTCCCCAAGAAAACTGTGACAAATATCACCATTTAGCATCTTTTTAGTGATATTTGTCACTCTAATCTCAATCCCAGTTTGAACTATCAAAAAGCTGATTTTTTATATACATAAAGCCTGATGCAGACTTAAAAATTAGTTGTCAAATTTGCCGTAGAAGGCGTTACGGTATACGTCAGCAAGTTCGCTTACCAGCGGCAGCTTCGGATTGGCAGTTGTGCATTGGTCTTCGAAGGCTTTATCGGCCAGGTAGTCAACATTGGCTTCGAAATCCTTCGGATCGATGCCCAGTTGCTGGAAGGAATCTTCGATACCCAGTTTTTTGTTCAAATCGCGAATGGCGCTGATCAGGCTGTTGATACCTTCTTCGGTAGTGCGAGCCGGCAGTCCCAGAATACGGGCGATTTCAGCGTAGCGCTCGTCAGCCACAAAGTGCGAATATTTCGGGAACGAAGCGAACTTCGACGGTTTCGCCGCATTGTAGCGGATAACGTGCGGCAACAGAATCGCGTTGGTACGTCCATGAGGTGTGTGGTATTGACCGCCCCATTTGTGCGCCAAGCTGTGGTTGATGCCCAGGAATGCGTTGGCAAAGGCCATACCGGCCAGCGTCGATGCATTGTGCATTTTCTCGCGGGCAAGCTTGTCGGCTTGCAGTGCGGATTTCTCCAGATATTGGAACACCAGTTGGATAGCTTTGATAGCCAGACCATCGGTGTAGTCGCTTGCCAGGGTGGACACATAGGCTTCGATCGCATGTGTCAGCACGTCCATACCTGTATCGGCAACAGCTGTTCTAGGCAAGCTGTATACGAATTCCGGATCGATAATGGCTACGTCAGGAGTAAGCTCATAATCAGCCAGCGGATACTTAACATTTGGAGTAGTTGTTTTGTCGGTAATAACCGCGAAGGAGGTTACTTCCGAACCAGTACCCGAAGTTGTAGGGATTGCAACAAATTTCGCTTTAATGCCCAGTTTCGGGAATTTGTAGACCCGTTTACGGATATCCATGAATTTTTGCTTCAGACCATCAAAGTCAGCATCCGGATGTTCGTAGAACAGCCACATTCCTTTTGCAGCATCCATAGAGGAACCGCCGCCAAGCGCGATGATGCAGTCCGGCTGGAATCTGTTCATCATGGCAGTACCTTTTTCAACTGTAGTTGTCGATGGGTCCGGTTCAACTTCCGAGAACACTTCGATTGCTACAGGAGTTTGGCGTTGACGCAGGTAGTGCTCAACTCTTTCCACATAGCCCAGTTTAACCATCATCGGGTCTGTGACGATTGCTACACGAGTGATGTCAGGCATTTTGGCCAGGTATTGGGTTGCGCCTTTTTCAAAGTAGATCTTCTCCGGCAGCTTAAACCATTGCATATTCACGATACGACGATTCACCCTTTTCACGTTGATCAAGTTAATGGCGGTAACGTTCTGCGATACCGAGTTACGGCCGTAGGATCCGCAGCCCAGAGTCAGCGAAGGGATGTTCGTGTTGTAGAGGTCGCCGATGGCACCATGGGTGGAAGGCGAATTTACGAGAATACGTCCAGTTTGCAGACGGTTCGAGAATTTCATGATTACTTCTTCGTTGTTGGAGTGGATGGCCGAGCTGTGACCCATACCGCCAAACTCAACAACTTGCGCCGCACGCTCGATGCCTTGGTCCGCATTCTTAACTTTGTAGCAAGCCAGAACCGGGCTCAGCTTTTCAGCGGAAAGCGGGTATTTCGTGCCCACGCCTTCGAGTTCGGCGATCAGGATTTTGGTGCCTGCAGGCACTTGAATTCCGCACATTTCAGCGATTTTTACAGCGGATTGACCGACGATTACCGGGTTAACCGCGCATTTTTCTACGTTCATCGCGCCGTTGGTCAGCTTGGCAGCCTCTTCTTTGTTAACAAAGTAGCAGCCGTTAGCGATCAATTTCTTCTTCACTTGGTCGAAGATCGGCTCTTCAATGATAATGGCCTGCTCGGATGCGCAGATCATGCCGTTGTCGAATGTTTTCGAAAGAATAATGTCATTTACCGCTTGGTCAATATCAGCGCTCTTTTCAATGAAGGCAGGCACGTTACCAGGACCTACGCCAAGAGCCGGTTTACCGCAGCTGTATGCCGCCTTAACCATTGCAGATCCGCCTGTCGCCAGGATCAGAGCCACACCATCATTGTTCATCAGCGCGTTAGTTTTATCCATTGTCGGTTGCTCGATCCATTGGATGCAGTTCTCTGGTGCGCCGGCTTTGACAGCAGCATCATGCAGAATTTTTGCGGCAGCGGCACTACACTCTTGCGCAGATGGATGGAAACCGAATATAATAGGATTACGTGTCTTTGCGGCGATCAAGGCTTTAAACATCGTGGTGGATGTTGGGTTAGTTACCGGTGTGATGCCCATAACGATTCCGACCGGTTCGGCAATTTTTTGGAAGCTATCATAAGGGTTATCTTCAATAACACCTACAGTTTTGTCATATTTGATTCCGTGGTAAATATATTCAGTAGCAAAGATGTTCTTAGTGATCTTGTCCTCGTAAACACCGCGGCCAGTTTCTTCAACTGCCAGTTTCGCCAGGTACATATGCTTGTCAAGTCCGGCCAGCGCCATCGCATGAACGATACTGTCTACTTGCTCTTGATCAAGAGCCATATAAGCTTCTTGAGCTTTCTTTGCTTTGTCTACCAATGTCTGAATATACTCTTCAGCGGTAGGTTGTTTCACTTGGGCGGCCACTTCATTCTTTACTGCCATTTCCCTCGTCCTCCTGTCAATTTGTGTTTGTTCCTCTCTACAGAACCGATAATATCACATCAAATGCGACTTGTATAGTGAAATCTTTCACAAAGTATAAAAAATTTTTTTCTTTTATTTTTAAAACGCTTACATCAAAGCTGCTTTTAGGGCCATCCTACCTATACCCGTCTCTTTCTATGCTTATTCATATTAAACTAACAGTAGATTGTATAGAAGAAATCAATTCCTTTATTTGGAAAATTGCATAAGTTGCCGCTTGTTAGCCGAACTATCCATGCTATAATTCCTAATTATATTTAAAGCAGGAGGATTTTTAATAAAAGAAGCCTTCATGCTCCGTGAGCGCCGCCGATCTCGTGACATTTTAAAGATTTCTGGGCACACGCCGCCAAAATAACTTCTTTAAAATAACTTCTTTAAAATAACTTCTTTAAAATAGCTTCTTATAGTATGATCAATTTCCGGAAAAAAAATCGGAAAGCCGCGCAACTGTTCATCACGCTAACCGTATCTACAACCATCCGAATGATTCAACTGGTTAGCCGAGATGCACCGCATCATCTTGCAATGGCATTTCTTCGGTAAAGAGCTAAGCGGAAACGTATTGACTCCCCCTATTGTATCCAAACTCGTACAGCAGCATCGCCAAGGTCTGAATAAGCGTTTATGTTCATTGTTCGACCGGCCTATGTCAGCTCTTAAAAAGTTGTGTCTTAAATCACATTCTACTTGCCTAAGGCTTAACCATGTTTTATATTAAGAAAAGCTGTTTCCCCGTCTCGGTTAACGAATTACAGCTTTGATTGGAAAAACCTATTAGAAATCACACTAAAAATCGCGCTTTTGAAGTGAAAATAATCACAATGTTGAAAATTAGACACTTTTTCCGTGATTTTTCCACCCACAATTAAAAAATTCATTGTATAATTAGTTTAAAATTTATTGAAAAACTGAGGGAATAGAGGGGATGTCGATTATGAAAGAACACACGAATGTTATCGAAGCCCACGGAAACACGAACTGTTTCTCCGAACAAAACTTTAACAGACTGCTAGTAACGATGAAAGAACGGTTAGTTCCGGAAGGTTCTCATTTATTCTGGGAAGGAGACTACTCGGATAAGCTGTTTTATCTTAAGCGCGGACGCGTCAAGCTGACCAAATCCACGGATGAAGGCAAGGAACTCATACTTTATATGTATCAAGCCGGCGACATGGTCGGCCAAGCCGATCCTTTCTTCAGCACGAAGCACAGCTTCACTGCCGAAGTGATCGAGGAAAGCGAGGTCGGTGTGATCGAGCACAAGGATCTTGAAATTCTGATCTGCCAGCACTGTGATTTTGCCATCGACTTTATGAAATGGATGGGCATTCATCACCGCCTGACGCAAACCAAGTTCCGCGACCTGATGATGTACGGCAAACCGGGCGCGCTCTGCTCTACATTGATTCGACTGTGTCATACGTACGGCGAGAAGAACGGCGAGGCTATTCTGATTAACAAAAAAATTACACATACCGACTTGTCCAATATGATCGGCGCAACCCGCGAGAGCGTTAACCGCATGCTTAGCGATTTGCGCAAGAAGGACGCCGTAGAGTACGAGAACGGCATGATTGTAATTAAAAATATTGAGATGCTTCAGGAAATCTGCCATTGTGAAATGTGCCCAACCGAGATCTGCCGAATCTAACATCCCAACTATCTTACCCTATTCTTTCCTCAGTGAAACATAAATTGTCCGGATTTCTGACCCATTGATTTTCGTGGTCAAGGCGCCCGTTTCGGGCGCTTTTTTTCTTTTGTTTCAGAAAAAAACGGCAAGCCTCCAACCAACGGAGACTTGCCGTTTATTCTCATAATCCAGAGTCCTATCGCTTGCTGCGGATGGAACGGACGGGCGAAATGGCCCAATAAGCCATGCCGACGAATACGCCGCCGCCGATTATGTTGCCCAGCGTAACCGGAATCATGTTATGCAGCCAACCGGCCAAGCTGACGGTCTCCGGATGATTCGGCAGCAGCAGGGCCACGCTCATCAGCGTCATGTTCGCCACACTATGCTCATAGCCGCTGGCGATGAAGGCAAGCAGACACCACCAGATCAGCACCAGCTTGGCGCCTTCGCTCTTCGCCCGGGACGACATCCAGATCGCCAGACAGACCAGCCAGTTGCACAAAATGCCGCGAAAGAACAATTCGGACAAAGGCAGGCTCATCTTTTTGGCCGCAGCTGTGAAGATTAGATGATCAGGGGCTGCGGCCTTGAACAGTCCTGTTCCTTGCACCAGCCAAGCCAGCAGCAGCGCGCCGGCAAGGTTGCCGAGAAAGACGATAATCCAGTTCTTAATCGTATCCCATACGCTTGTTCTGCCTGCAAGGGTGCTGGCGGCAAAGAACATGTTATTCCCCGTAAACAGCTCCGAACCGGCAAAGATGACCAGCGTCAGCGCGATGCCGAAGGTTGCTCCCATTACGAGGGGCTGGAAGGGTGACTTGGCCGCCGCCAGATGCGCCCCTAAAGTAAAGATTAGGATGATGCCGATGCCGACATAAGCGCCGGCCAACAGCGCCGCCAAAGCATAACGCGGCAGGCTTTCATTCATTTTGTCACGTTTCGTAACCGCCGCTTCAATAATATTTTCCACACTTTGCGTAAACATGCCCCTAACCCCCCATTTTTTTCTCTGAAATATCTTTAAATTCCGATAACAACGGTTTCTCCATCAATATGAACCGGATAAGCCGCCGCCTGCCCCTTATCGGGCGCTTGAACTTCGCCGGTGCGAAGATCGATTTTCCAATCGTACAGCGGGTCGTACAGGTAGTGCCCGGATACGATCCCCTCGGCCAAAGGGCCGCCTTTGGGATGCGGGTTGCGGTTCTCCAGAGCGTAGAACTCGTCCTCTGAAGTGCGGAAGACGGCCAGCTCTTTGCCTTCAATGTTGATCACCCGGCCGATTTGCTTCAGATAGTCTTCCACATTGCCAGCAGCATGGGTTTGTCTTGCTGTTCCCGTCGCTTCAAACAGCGCAGAGCGTGTCGCGCCGTCGTTCAGCATTTTTTTCCATGGATCTTGGACCTGGGTCAAGGCGAAGTCAATCCGCTGCGCAAGCGCCTTGCGCTCCTCTTCGTTGTCCAGAATGACTGTCTTGATATGCTCCAGCCCCATTCGCTCCACCCATTCCGAAGTTCGTTCCAGGTAATTGCCGGTTTCACGGTAGTACTGCATCACAGCGGAGCAGATCTCCACCAGTTCTTCGTCCGTCTTCACTTTGCAGAAGGAATCCGCAATCCGCGCCTTGATGCCGCCGTTGCCGCCGATGAACACTTCCCAGCCTCCGTCGTTGCCGACAATGCCGATATCCTTCGTGCAGGATTCCGCGCAGTTCCGTGGACAGCCGTTCACGG
Source organism: Paenibacillus zanthoxyli JH29 (assembly GCF_000520715.1). Taxonomy (GTDB): domain Bacteria; phylum Bacillota; class Bacilli; order Paenibacillales; family Paenibacillaceae; genus Paenibacillus_AQ; species Paenibacillus_AQ zanthoxyli. The sequence continues at coordinate 12,565 of NZ_ASSD01000543.1, read as the reverse complement.
CCATTTTAAATTTGGCGGGGAAGTCAAGCCGCTCATACTTCCGCTCCAGCAGCGCTCCCATGCCCATCGAGTCCTGAGTGCCGAACCGGCAGAACTGAGAACCAACACAGGTCTTGACTGTCCGCAGCGATTTGGCGTACGCATAGCCGGAAGGCATATCCAGCTCTTCCCATACTTTAGGCACATCCTCTTTCTTCACGCCGATTAGATCCAGACGCTGCCCGCCGGTTACTTTGACGACTTTGACATCATACTTAATGGAGACATCGGCAATTTTCTTCAGATCTTCAGGAGTCGTCACGCCGCCGTACATCCGGGGAACGACAGTGAACGTGCCGTCTTTCTGAATATTGGCGCTCATTCGTTCATTGACGAAGCGCGATTCCTTCTCGTCTTTATGTGTATCCGGATAGATCATGCCCAGATAATAGTTGACCGCCGGGCGGCATTTCGAGCAGCCCTCCTCCTGTTTCCAGCCAAGGACGTTCATGACCTCTTTGGTCGTTGTCAGTCCTTTGGCCCGGATTTCGGCCACAATTTCATCCCGGCTGAGCGTCGTACAGCCGCAAATTCCGGTCTTCGCGCTCTGCTCGAAGCCGTCGCCAAGCACGTATTGCAGAATCTGTTCCACGACCGGCTTACAGCCTCCGCAGGATCGGATAGCGCCGGTGCTGGCCTTGATTTCGTCCACGGTCGTAAAGCCATTCTCGGTGATGGCGTCCACAATCGCCCTCTTGGTCACGCCGTTGCAGCCGCAGACAATTTCCTCGTCAGACATGCTTTCGACAGATGCCGTCTTCTTGGCCCCGCCTCCGCCGCAGCAGCCGGTGCCCATAACATCCGCATAGATGTCGTCGGTCATCTCCGCACCCTGCTTCACCAGCTTCTGCAGGCTGGCTGATTCCGTCACATCGCCGAACAGAACGGCGCCGACGATAATGTTGTCCCTGAGCAAAATTTTCTTGTAGGTTCTCTTCCAATCATCCTTAGCGGAAATCACCGTATGCTCCGGCGTATCGATGAATTCCCCGGCAGAGAAGACGTCCACACCGGAAATCTTCAGCTTGGTCGAGACGACCGAACCCTCGTAAGGCTTGGTTTCCACACCGCATAAATGCTTGGCAAGGACGGTTCCCTGTTCGAACAGCGGGGCTACCAGACCGTAGCAGACGCCGCGGTGCTCGGTGCATTCGCCAACGGAATACACATCCGCAAGCGATGTCTGTAAATAGTCGTTAACCACGATGCCCCGGTTCACCTCAATGCCGCTGTCCTTCGCCACAGCCACATTCGGCTTGATACCGACAGCCATAACCACGAACTGCGACTCCAGCTCCGTACCGTCGCTGAAGCGCAGACCGCTAACCCGCTCATCGCCGGTCAACTCCACCGTCTGCTTGCCCATGGCGAACTTGACGCCCTGGCGCTCCAATTCCGCTTTCAGCATCGACGCGGCGGTATGGTCCAACTGGCGCTCCATCAGGTCTTCCATCAGATGGACGACCGTAACGTCCATGCCAAGGTTAACGAGTCCCTTCGCCGCTTCGAGCCCAAGCAATCCGCCGCCGATGACAGCCGCTTTGCCATACTGCTTCGCGGCATCCAGCATGGCTTCGCAGTCGGCGATGTCGCGGAAGCCGACGACGCCTTCCTTGCCGCTTCCCGGGATCGGCAGAATGAATGAATTCGACCCGGTGGCGATAATGACTTTATCGTAATCGGCGGTCAATCCATTCGATGCGATTACCTGCCGCTTGTCTCCGTCTATGCGGGTTACCGTAGTGCCCGTATGCAGAGTTATGCCGTTATCCTTGTACCAGTTCCAGTCGTTCAGGATAATATCGTCCACCGTTTTACTTCCTTCAAGGACATAGGACAGCATAATGCGGTTGTAGTTCGGATGAGGCTCGCTGCCGAAGACTGTGATGTCGTATGCGCCGCCAAGCTTCAAAATCTGTTCGATGGTACCGACGCCTGCCATGCCGTTGCCGATCAATACTAATTTTTCTCGATTCGTTGTCATTGTCAGGTCCTCCCTCAAAAGCTTCCTTAATCAACTCTCGTGCTTAATAACGGAATTATACTGTTTAAATTTTAACTAGATGGGTGACCACAGTCACTCCAATAGTGAATATTTTCACATCAATCTGTAACAAATATTGTTATTTACCCTCTTGACATACGAGAAATAGCCGATTTCCCAAGGATAATCCAGGAAAATCGGCGTTAACTAAAGCTGAAACTAGGCTTGATATCTCGGGAACAGAATGTTGTTCTCCAGGTGAACATGCTCGAAGGTCATGCCTTCCAATTCTTCCAGCCGCGTATAGGTCAGACGATAGGTTGTGCAGGCATGCTCAGGTGGAGTGTAGTCGCCGGTAACTTCGCGAAGCTGTCTCAAGATGTTCCCCGCGGCATTATGCTCCTCTTCCAAATGGTGAAGAGCCCCCCGCAGCGCGGCTAAAGATTGTTCGTCCCCTTTTTGCTCGTAGGCAAGAATACTCGGAAAATCCTGCGCTTCTTCCTTCGCCGTATGCTCCAGCAATTCGTCCTTCAACTGGTTGAACAGGCGGTATACCTTGGCCAGATGCGGGGAGCCTTCGCCGTGCGCATGGAATACCTTGGAAACATTCTGTCCGATTAGCGGCAGCTCTTCACGCAGATAGCGGTGATGCTTGCTCACAATATGGCCGATCAGCGCTTCGGACGACGCCCCGTTCCACACGGTTTCTTCTTCCAGAACGGGATGCTCCTCCACAAGCTTGTACAAATCGCCGATGACAGCGCCTGCATCTAAGCCGCGCTCGTCCGCCGCCGCCCGAAGGGGCTTGGTGCCGCCGCAGCAGAAATCGATTTTGTTCGTTTTGAAGTAGTCCGATGCTTTTGGGAACTGCAGTACAATATCTCTTACCATCGTATCACTATTGAATAAGGGTTGTTTTATGCTCATTATGGCTCCTCCTTAGGGGTGCTGGTCGGTTTGTCTACTACTCCACCTTAACCCCGAAAGGAGAGCTTACGTGTGATTGGAATCACGGTAAATCCATCAACATATTGAACAGATTTATTGCACATAGGCTTCCATGTACGTGCGCTTGCCCGCAGCGTCCTTCAAGTAAGGCCCGAGTCCGGCAAATTTGGCCTGATTAACATACACGCCGGTCATCCATCTTCCTTCCGTCAACCCGCCATCCCATTGAAGCACAAGGTCCGGAGCCGCAACCCATTCCTGAAAGACGCGGATACCCGTGTCCGTGTAGGCTTTGCATGGCTTATTAAGCTCCCGAAAACGGACGTCATTGACATAGGTGGGCACAAAATAGGCCGATATGGTCTCCAAATCATCACCATCCAGAAAGGTCTCCGCGCCAAGAAACGGATGAAGCATCAGCGTTTTTTCAAACAGCGACCAAATCACCGCCTGAAGGATCAGACTCTGTCTTCTGCCATTATGAAACGTGTAGGCACGCCGCTGATCCGATATGCCTCTGTCACGTTCCGGTTTACCTTGTTCCTGTTCCAGACAGTGTCGCTCACAGCCGATGCATTTCCAGCCCGAGGGCCCTTGAATCCATTTCTGAAATACCGTACCGGCTTCACCGTTACCTTTGTACAGAGAAGAGATTATGCTGTAGGGAACTCCAATCGTAGCGTTCCATAGCGAGGCGGGAATATGGCTGTGCAGCATGAACAGCGTCTTATCATAAATAAGCTGCACCTTAACGGATGCCGTTTCCAACTCGGCGACATCCTCTTTTCCATAACCTATCTCACGTGAGAGCAGGGTGGTCTTCATCTTGGCTCGCCTCCCTCAAATTTGCCCTGTAGGGCGGGGGATTTATTTAGTAAGCGCTTCCAATAGGAGAGGAACATCCGTTTTTTCTATTATATTACGTCTTCATGTCGATTGTGCAAGTTTTTTTCTCAAAAAAAGAAACGGTAAAAAATTGCATACCCGTCATTCCGTGGAACGGCGGGCGGTTTGCTCCGGCTGAACGCGGTATTTCGCCTGGGGGATACCAAGTCGCTTTTTACACGCTTGGGTTTATCACAAGCTCTCCAATTGATCAGCATAGCTATATAAAATATCAGGCACATAATTGCCTTGTTCTACAAATGACTTTCCAAATTCACTGATGATTGTCCTCATTTCTTCAAAAGACAACGGAGCATCGTTCCTAAGCCAGTCTACTATAATCGTAAAACTTCCTGCAATTTGATACTTTATGGAATATTTATAATGCAGTTCGTTTAATTGATCTATATTTGTATGTTCTTTTTTATACAGACTCACTAAATTTTTTATTAATTTCTCAAGATGTTCAAGTATTAAATAATAAGGTACGGCTTTGATAATTTTTAGTAAAGACTCACGATGCTTCTTCAAGTCCGCAAAGAAGAGATCATTAAGAGCATCATTTGAGTTATTGTCGTGTAATTTTTTTAATATAAGTAGACGCTCTTTAAATACATCATCCAAATATTTGATAATGATTTCATCTTTGCTTTTATAATTTCTGTAGAAAGTCTGTCTGGCTACTCCTGCTTTTTTTGTGATGTTGGTAATATTAATCTTGTCGTAGGGTGTGGTCTCCAATAATAACAGCAGCGCTTCAAAAATCCATTCTCTTGTTTGATGCAACACTTTCACCTCTTTTGTCTATTTTCATGGATAAAATCTCTATTCTAATTGAACTCCATTTTTACATATACTATAATTTGTTCCATCACATGGTACAATTCTAATACAAATGGAGGATGATTGAAGTGAAGAAAACTCATATTGCTATGATTAATATTCCTGCTTACGGGCATATCAATCCCACACTCGCCGTTGTATCGGAGCTCGTTCAAAGAGGCTATAAAGTGACTTATCCGGCAACTGAAAAGTTCATACCGGATATTGAGCAAACAGGGGTTTCGGTTATTCCCTATCAATCGGCCTCAATGGATATTTTAGATCAAATAAGTCATGTTAAACAAATCACTGAAGCCATAAGCAGCAATGCGGAAAATCTCCCCATGAAATTCATTGAAGAGGCGATAGCCACATATTATCAATTAGAGCAGATGTATGCGGATGATCTTCCGGATTTAATTCTGTTTGATTTTATAGCGTTGGCCGGAAAACTGTTCGCTGCAAAGCACGGCATTCCTGCGGTACGGCTATTTTCTTCCTATGCGGAGAATGAGCATGTATCGGCGTTGCCTGAGGTTCCGGACGAAATCAAGAATGAATTGGCGGCAAAGCTCAAGGATTTTTCGGAAAAGGAGGGGATTCCGGTTGCATCCTTTATGGATTTATTCATTCCGGAGAAATTAAATATTGCCTTTATGCCTCGGGCTTTTCAGATAAAAGGCGATCAGTTTGACGAACGCTTCCTTTTTGTTGGACCGTCTATTGGCAAACGCACCTACGGAGAAAGCTTGCCGATTGATGAAAATAGTGAGCGCCCCGTCATGCTGATATCGCTGGGTACGATTTTCAACCCCTGGCCGGAATTCTATAACATGTGTATCGAAGCTTTTCGCGACTCCAATTGGCAAGTCGTCATGTCCACAGGATCTAAGATCACTCCGGAAAGCTTGGGCGACATTCCAGATAACTTTATTGTCCGCCAGAAGGTCCCTCAGCTTGAAATTCTCCCTCATACCCGGTTGTTTATCACGCATGGCGGCATGAACAGCACGATGGAAGCGTTAAGTAACGGCGTGCCCCTGGTCGTTATACCACAGATGCATGAGCAGGAAATTACCGCCCGCCGCGTAACGGAATTGGGACTGGGGCAGCATTTTCTGCCGGATGAAGTAACCGTTCAAGTGTTACAGACATCGGTTCAAGAAGTTTCAGAAGACGAGCAGTTGCAGCAGCGTGTGTATGACATGCAGAAGAATATTCAAGAAGCTGGCGGAGCTCAAAAAGCCGCAGAAGCTATTGAAAAGCTGTTACACAGCCAAAAAAACACACAAGTTGCACACTAAAAATTTTTTTGAAAGAACATAGAAGAGGATGTGAAATGATGTCAAAAGTGCTTTTTTTAAGCATTCCTGCTCATGGCCATGTCAATCCTACACTGGGATTAGTCAATGAATTAGTCAATCAAGGCGAGGAAGTTACTTATTTTTGTACAGAGGATTTTAAAGAGAAGATCGAAAAGACAGGTGCTGAATTTAGAAGTTATCAAGTAGAGTCTCCCCTTTTCAATGGTAGACACACTACGCCGCAAAACATGGGGTTAGAGAAGCTGTTCGACTCTATTAATGAAATGCTCAAGTCAAGCGATAAGATGATAGAAGATGTTTTATCTCAAATTAAGGATGACCATTTTGACTACATTATGTATACGGCCATGTATCCTTTTGGAAATGTGATGGCTCAAATCTTGAACCTTCCTTCGGTATCTTCTTTTGCCGTATTTGCTACTCCGAAGGAACTGATGGCCCAGCACAAAGGATCCGCCAATGAAGAACTGCTAAGGAATCATCCCGTTATGGAAACTTACAAAACAGTTGCAAATCAATTAAAGGAAGTCTATAACGTGGAAATGGCCGATAACCCGATGGGTTTATTCTTTAATAAAGGTGACATCAATATTGCCTATACTTCCAAATATTTCGTTTCCCATCCTGAATATTATGACGACAGCTTTAAATTTATCGGCCCTCCAATCTATGACCGGCAGGAAAATTTGGATTTCCCATTTGAGCAATTAGAAGGTAAAAAAGTCGTCTACATCTCATTAGGCACAGTGTTTAATAAGGATAGCAAGCTTTATGAACTTTTCTTTAAAACTTTTGCCGGCACTGATGCTGTGGTGGTTATGACGGCATACCATGTGGATTTATCTGAATTTGAAATACCTGACAATTTTATTGTAAGAAATTTTGTGCCTCAATCGGAGATTTTAAAATATACGGATGTGGCGATCACTCATGCGGGGATGAACAGTACCAGTGACTTACTGTATAATGAAGTGCCTTTTGTAGCGATACCCATAGGCGCAGACCAGCCTTATATGGCAGGAAGATCAGCAGAACTCGGAGCGGCCATTTCTCTCGATAAGGATACACTTACTCCGGAACGATTAAAGGATGCGGTGGAAAAAGTGTTAAACGATCCAAGCTATGCTGAAAATATCAAGAAAATAAGTGAGTCTTTTAAACAGGCCGGCGGTTATAAAAAAGCGGTTGAAGAGATTTTAAAATTAAAAAGCGAACGAGGTATTCCCGTATAAAACACGATGTCTAGTGCTAGATTGAATCGCTATTTAAAAAAACTGGCGCCGATTGATTCGACGTCAGTTTTCTGCTTGTTCTGCGGCCGGCCCCGCCTTTATTTTACCCACTGTTCCGCCCATTTCTGAATCTGCTCCATAACAGGCTCCAGCGCGCGGCCTTTGTCCGTCAGCTCGTATTCGATCCGCACAGGCGTCTCCGGATAGACATGCCGCTCCAGAATGCCTTCGCTCTCCAGATCCTTCATCCGTTCCGACAGCATTTTATCGCTCATCAAAGGAATAAGGCCGGATATGTCCTTAAAGCGTTTCGGTCCGCTCATCAATGTCTTAATAATCAGGCCGTTCCACCGTTTGCCCAGAAAAGAGAATGCCGTCTCGAAGCGGGGACACAACGCCAACTGATGCTCTTCCATTGTTCTCACCTCTCGCTAAAAACTTACATTTAGTTAGTATATATAATTTTACCACATTACGTTCCAACTGAACATTGTTTTCCAAAAAAAGTTTGTTCGCATCCATAAAAAGCCGCCGCTACTGGCCGCGTTCTCCCTGCGCTCTTGCCGCTACCGCCTCAGTGATGACAAAAGCCAGGTCGTCGTTTCCATATAACGAAAGTACTCCGAGTACCGTATCATCTGATATAAAACCGGACTCATCCGCCGGTACAGTCAGTGCAAGTGCTCTGGCAAGCTGTTCATTGCCCTGCTGCTGCGGGTAAGCCTGCAAATAGAGGGCTTCCGGATCGAGACCATTATTCACGCACCATTGGGCGAATACGAGGATCATCATTTCTTCATCGCGCCTATAGCTTTCCACAATGTGGTCTTCCACCGATTTACGGTAATCATCCATTCTCTCTCTCCCCCTTTCTAGTTGTCCTGTACAAGTTTCTCCCCTTGCAGAAGCTGCCGCTTCATATCTAATGAACTATTATACCCTGTCGAGTCAATCCGACAAATGAGTTTTCTTCTATTCTTCAATTTTTTTCAGTATGATGGGTGAAGATGAATCGGAAAGGACATATTACAATGAGAAAATGGCTGCTGGCGCTGTGTTATGTTTCGGGCTTGGGCGCCGCGTTTATCTACAGATATACCATTCTGGACTGGCTGGGACAGGACGGGCATGCTCTGCTCTCGATCCTGGCCGCAGCCGCGCTGGCTTTATTCCCGGTCGTGCCGTACAAAGCCGTCATCGGACTGTTCGGATATGTATACGGAAGTCTGGCGGGTGGAGCGATGTGCTGGCTGGCGACAACGGCGGCCGCTGCGCTGATGTTCGGCGGCGTCAAATGGCTGTTTCCGGAAAAAGGACGCGCTTATTTGTCTTCAGTCCCGGCGCTGGACAAATTCACGGCTGCCGTGCAGCGGCGGCCCTTCGCTTCGGTAATTGCAGCCCGCCTCTTGCCGATCATACCGCAATCGGCGGTCAATGTGTATGCCGCCGCGGCCGGGTTGCCCTTCTGGAGCTTTATCATTGCTTCAGGTCTGGGCAAAATCCCGGGCATCGCGCTCTTTGCCTTTCTTGGCGGCAGCGCCCGGGAGCATCCCGCAGCCGCCGGAATAGCCGCCGCGCTGTACATTGCGGCGCTCCTATTACTTGGTCTCCTGCTAAAAGGCGGCAGGCATCGGAATAAACGGTCAGCCTGAAGCTTGCGGCTTGTTGGCACAACACACTTAGAAGGTTTATAATTAAATTGTGATCTATTTAATTGCTTCATTTGACAGGAGGGACAACTATGACTGACAATCCGACTAACCAAACAGGCTCCCGCACCGAAAAAGCGACATTCGCAGGCGGCTGTTTCTGGTGTATGGTCTCCCCGTTCGAGGAGCTGCCCGGCATTATCGACGTCGTCTCCGGCTATACCGGAGGGCATACGGTCAATCCGACTTACGAAGAAGTCTGCTCCGAAACGACGGGCCATGCGGAAGCTGTGCAAATTACGTTCGATCCCGATATTTTTCCATACAGCAAGCTGCTCGAGCTGTTCTGGCAGCAGATTGATCCGACGGATGAAGGCGGCCAGTTCCATGACCGAGGCTCCTCCTACCGGACGGCGATCTTCTATCACAATGAGGAGCAGCGCAAGGAAGCCGAGGCATCCAAGCTCGCAACCCAGCAAAGCGGCCGCTTCTCGGGTCCGATTGTGACGCCTATTGTTCCGGCCGGGGTCTTCTATCCTGCGGAAGAATATCATCAGGGCTATCACCGCAAAAATCCGGGCCATTACAAACGCTACCGCAAAGCCTCCGGCCGGGAAGCCTTTATTGAGAGCCATTGGCCGCATAAAGAGGACAAGCAAAGTCTGAAGCAGCGGCTTACACCCCTGCAATATGAGGTCACACAGAATAATGCGACGGAATCCCCATTTCAAAATGAATTTTGGGATCATCACGGAGAAGGCATTTATGTGGACATCGTGTCCGGGGAGCCGCTCTTTAGTTCCAGGGATAAATATGATTCCGGCTGCGGCTGGCCCAGCTTCACCCGCCCGCTCCGCGACTATTCAGTGAAAGAAAAGACCGATCTCAGCCACTTGATGATTCGCACGGAGGTGCGCAGCAGAGAAGCGGATTCACATCTCGGCCATGTCTTTAATGACGGACCGGGCCCGGAGGGTCTTCGCTACTGCATCAATTCCGCTGCGCTGCGCTTCGTTCCGAAGGAGAATCTTGAACGGGAAGGTTATGGCGAATACCGCATCTTATTTCAATAGAACGCTTTCCTTATAAAAGGGACTGTAACAAAAGCCTCCGAACGGGTTTCTCGCCCGTTTGGAGGCTTTTTCTCTTACTTATCTTCCGGCGGTTCCAGCGCCTGCGGCGCATCTCCGGGCTCATCTTCCCCGTCCTTCCGGCTTGGTCCGGCCGGTCCTCCGTATGCTCCCTCTTCTTTACGCCGATTGGCTTCCCGAATCAGCTGCGAAGCCTCTTCGCGGCGGCGATGGCGTCTTGAGCGGCGGACCCAGAGCAGCGCGGCCAGAATAAGGCCGGCTCCGATCAGTAACGGCAACGCTCCGGCCAGGAAGATAAAGATCCACTCTAATCCCTTGGCGATGGCATTTAGGGTTCCGCGCAGCGCGCCAGAGGCTCTGCCAAATAGCGATTGCGGCTCTTCCTTACGCATATTTAAAGTACTCTCGTCCAGCTGATACAGCCGCAGCTCCACCGTTGAGTACAGCACATTTTGATCGATATAGCGCATTCTCCCCTTGATCTGCTCAATCTCCTCCTGAACCTTGCCAAGCTCGTTGGCAAACGACACAAGATCCGTGGCTTTGGTCGCCTTTTTCATAAATTCGACGTACTGGGATTCCAGCAGCTGCTTCGCCTTCAGGCGCGCTTCAAGGTCGACATACTCTTCAGAAACGTCCTGACCCTCAATGCTGCGCTGGAGCGATTCATGTTTGACTTTCTCCAGACTATCCAGGAAAGAAGAGAAGCCGGAAGCAGGCACCTTCACGACAAACGTGCCGCCATGCTCGGAATCGGACATCGTTTCCGTGAATCCGAGAATGTAGCCGCGGGCGAGATTGATCATATTCCGCACTTCCGTCTGCGCTTTATCGTAATTTTCCACTTCCATGTTGAGATTGGCATGGTAGATCAGTTTCTTGTTCAGTCCAGCAGCTACATCGCCGGACGCGAATCCGCCGGAGCTGCTGACGGTTTGTTCTGCGGCGGAGTGGCTTGCAAGCTCTTTACCGCTCCCCGATCCGCCATCTTGCGCGGTATCATTTTTATCTGCAAGAGCGGCCTCAGCGGGAGCCCCCATGCTGACCGCATTCGATTGAGACGAGACGCTGCCCTTCATCATGGAATTTGCAGCCTGCTCCGCGTGCCCGGCGCTGCCGCCCGAACTACAGCCAGCTAGCATGACACACAACAACACCATAACCGTTACCATGTAATACAGACTTCGCTTGAACATCCGCATCCCCCCAATTTATCGGCTGTCTGATATTTATTCTCCAGACGTTTCCAGACCCTGAAAGGTTGCGGAGTACGAATCTTTCTTTAGCGGTTCATCGGGAGGGTTCGATGGGGGCCTGTCAGATCATTAGAATGATCGCTTGGTATAAATCAAGAGGTATGAGGAAAGCCTACTAGCGTTAGGAGGTGAATACTTTATGGCAAAAGATGTGCTGTGCGAAGTGAACACCTGTACTTATTGGGCCAATGAAAACAAGTGCAATGCTGAGTCGATTTTCATTGCTTTCAATAACGTGAAACAAGCTTCTCGCTCTGAAGAAACAGATTGTGACACGTTTAAACAGAAATAGGGTATATATATAAAAGCAATAAACCGGGATCGGATTCCCGGTTTATTCTTTATAAGCCGATCTTTCGCAAGTTACGGCTGAATAGCCCGCGCTTTCTTTCTGGCATCTTCCGCAGCCGCCACCATATTTCGCAGCGATGCCTCCGTCTCGTTCCAGCCCCGCGTCTTCAGTCCGCAATCCGGATTGATCCAGAACTGCTCCGGATGCAGCACCCGCAGCGCCCGGTCGATGCCGGTCTCCATTTCTTCCACCGCCGGAACCCGCGGGCTATGGATGTCGTATACTCCAAGGCCAATCCCTTTGTCGTATTCCATTTTCTCAAAGCTTGCAATCAGCTCGCCATGGCTGCGCGACGTCTCAATGGAAATAACATCCGCATCCATATCGGAAATCGAATCAATCATATCGCCAAATTCGCAATAGCACATATGGGTATGGATTTGCGTCGTTTCCCGAACGAGATTCGTGGAAATGCGGAAAGCTTTTACGGCCCAGTTCAGATAATGCCTGCGGTCCTTCTCCTTGAGCGGAAGTCCTTCGCGCACCGCCGGCTCGTCCACCTGGATCATTTCCACCCCGGCGCTTTCGAGCGCCAGCACCTCCTGCCGCAGCGCGAGCGCAATCTGGTTGGCTACCCGCTCCCGGCTTAAATCGTTGCGCACGAAGGACCAGTTCAGAATCGTGACCGGCCCAGTCAGCATGCCCTTTACCGGAAGCTTCGTCAAAGACTGCGCATAGACACTTTCCTTGACGGTCATCGGTTCGGTGAAAGCGACATCGGCGTAGATCACCGGCGGCTTGACGCAGCGGGAACCGTAGGATTGCACCCAGCCATTCAGGGTGAACAGAAATCCATCCAGCTTCTCCCCGAAGAACTCGACCATATCGGTTCGTTCAAATTCGCCGTGCACCAGAACATCAAGGCCAATGTTCTCCTGAAGAGCGATGGCGTCCGCAATTTGCCGGCGGATAAATCCGTCATAGACTTCCTGGCTCAGCTCGCCCTTGCGCCATTTCAGCCGCGCCTGCCGGACCTCCGGCG
>NZ_ASSD01000542.1 GCF_000520715.1 Paenibacillus zanthoxyli JH29 | reverse complement strand
GGAGGGGGGGGGAGCCGCTGCAGATCTATGACAAGAGCCTTCGGGCCATGCGCCCGGTTGCATACGGCGACATCGTGATTTTGCTGCGGTCCGCGAGCCTGTGGGCTCCGCTGATGCTGGAAGAGCTTCGGCTGGAGGGCATTCCGGCTTACGGCGGCCAGAACAGGGGCTATTTTCAGGCGACCGAAGTCGAGGTTATCCTTTCTCTGCTGAAAGTCGTGGACAACCCGCAGCAGGATATTCCGCTGGCCGGAACACTGCGCTCGCCTGTCGTCGGATTGACGGAGGAAGAACTGGCGAAGGTGCGCCTTTGCAGCGAAGGCTCGTTCTATGATGCGGTTATTGCGGCGGCCTCGGAAGGAATGGCAGCGGGCGGCGCGGGAAGCGCCAGGGAGAAGGCCACAACCACAGGCGTTGAGGAAGGCTTGGGTACGGCCGGCTCCGGGAGCGTCAGCGGATATGAAAGCGGCGGAGCATACGAACA
>NZ_ASSD01000541.1 GCF_000520715.1 Paenibacillus zanthoxyli JH29 | reverse complement strand
CGCCCCCAGCCGCTACTCGGCAGCCCGGGACCTTGTGATGCGGATGGATGGGGATAACAAGGTCGCGGTGCTGACTTTCAGTGATGAGGCGGCGGTCATTCAGCCTCTGACCTCGCTTGGGAAGGCCGGGAACCGGGAGCAGGTGACGGCGGCGATTAACACTCTGCGGACGACCCAGGGCGGAACGAATCTCAGCGGGGCGCTGTCGGAGGCGCTAAATGTCATTAACGGTGACAGTGCCGCCGGCCGGGGAGCGATGGTTATTCTGCTGTCGGACGGAGTGAGCCGGCTTGATACCAGCACGGAGCTTCAGGCGTATGTGGACCGCGGCATCGCGGTCAACACCATCGGACTCAGCCTGAGCGATCCTTCCGGTCCTGCCCTGCTGAAGTCAATCGCCGCGACAACCGGCGGACAATATTATGATGTGACTGACGCGAACCGGCTGGCCGAAATTTTCCGCCAGATTTACGACCGTCTCGGCGACCGGACGCTGGTTACGGAGCGGACGGACAACACGCAGCACAGCCCTTACTACGGGGCCCTGCGTATTCTGTCGCTTGTATTGATCGGCGCCGCGCTCGGGCTCGGGCTTGGCATCGTCTTTGACAACCGCCACCTGGCCAAGAGTTTCGGCCTGGGAGGCATCGTGTCCGGCTTCCTGGCCGGCTTCACGCTGGAATACGGCCTGAGCAGCCATGGCTTCCTGAACGCGATGGTGCGGCTGCTTGCCGTGCTGCTTCTGACTGGCGTAATCGCGCTGTTCACCGCAATCGTTCCGGTGGGAGAAGGGCGCCTGACCCGGAGGGGTCGGGGAGAAGCACAGTCATCCCCGCGACCGTCGCAGGGTTTTCCGGCACGCGGGAATCGAAGCAGCAAAGGCTTCTAGCAGCAAGGTAAAGATCACTTGGAAAGGGGCTGTGCGGCGATGAGGTACATCGAGCATTCACCGGACTTGCCGGCGATCACGGGTATAACCTCGCGCGTGGAGGACCGGACCTGCACGCTCCGGTGGCACTGGCCGGACGGCTTGCAGGCGGTCTATATCCATAAAGGCCCGGGCGGCGGAGAGCATCCGGAAGAGGACAGCCGTCCGCCTGACGGTTTGAAGCTGTACACGCGTGAAGAATACAAGGCGGTAGGCGGTTATTATGACCGTCTGGAAGAAATTGGTCTGGTCGTCTATACCGTGTTTGCCCGGGTGACGGAGAACGGGGAGACCCTGCTGGTCCGCCAGAGGGACGGCGAGAACCGTACGACCGTCAGCGCGGGCAAGGCCCGGATCTATTACGCGATTGACCGCAAGCGGGGCTTGTTCCGCAAGGAACAGACCGTACATATGACCATTACGGCGGAAGTTCCCGTCGGCAGGGAGGTCCTGTGCTATGTCAAAAAGCGCGGCGGTTATCCGGCGGATAAAGAGGACGGCATCCGCTTTCCCTTTGTCCAGGATTTCGCGCCCGGACGCAACGCTCTTCCGCCGATTGAGATCGGCAAGGATGATCACATCCGTATCTTTTTTACCGACGGGCCGAAATATGGCCGCTACTATGAGCTGGTGCCGGAATGATCGGGGCAGGGGGTCTGCGCCGTCCGCATGGAAGCTGTGTCCTGTAGGGCGTACCTGAGTAAGCTTCGAGACCATGGCTGCACTTTGTGGGCTATTTTGAAAAGACGCCGACAGGCGTTTCTTCTTAGGAGGGAGAACATATGTCTTTTTTCAGCCGCTTTTTAAAAAAGAATCAGCCGCAGCCGCGGCCGCTTTTTTATGATATTGTATGCCCGTACTGCTTCAGCAAATTTGCTCCCTCGGACGTGGTCTTTCGGGCCATGCACAGCCGGGAGGACGATGAAGATTACGCGCTGGGCGAAGACGATGTGCTCAATAAATACCGTGAGCGGTTCGGACTCGATTCGGTGGACGATCTCGAAGCGATCATTCCGCCGTCCGACATTCCGGAGGAGCATCATCATTATACCGATCATGTGCTGACCGGCCTTACCGACCGCTACGGAAAGCTTACCCGCAGACGTCTCTGCCCATACTGCCACAACGAGCTGCCGGTGACCGCTGGGAAGGTGCCGAGCAACATCATTTCGATTATCGGCGCGTCCCAGGTCGGCAAATCGGTCTACATGACCTCGCTGATCCACACGCTTCAGCATACAACGGCTGGACATTTTGGCGCCGCCTGTATGCCGCTGAACGCCGAAATCAGCCGCAAATTCCGCAGTTTATACGAGGACCCGCTGTTCGAGCGCGGTGATCTGCTGTCTTCGACCCAGAAGGAGAGGATGCAGGAGCCGTTTATTTTTCAATTCGTGTTCAAGAATGAGGAGAAGCCGCCGCTGACGCTCGTCTTCTTCGATGTCGCGGGAGAGGGCATGGTCGATCAGGACTATCTCGGGCTGCACGGCCAGCATATCAAGAATTCGGCGGGGATCCTATTCATGGTCGATCCGCTGCAAATTCGTTCCATTCGTGAAAAAATCCGCATCAATATCGGCGACCGCCCCGGCGAATGGGTATCGCAGTATGATGAACCCCGGGACGTGGTGCTGACGATGTTCGGCGATTTCATCGCCTATCAGGAGAAGAGCAGAACGGATATTCCAACCGCCGTTGTGCTGACCAAGAGCGATATGCTGCACTCGCTGAAGGACGAGGACGGGGATTACATTAAAGCGAACAGCAACGTGTTCAACAATTACGTTCACCGCGGGACGCTGAATATGGATGAGGTCGGCAATATCGACGGCGAGATCAGCCGTTTTATCGGGAAGGTGGACCGTCCGTTCAAGGATACGATGGATGTGTATTTCTCCAATACCGCCTACTTCGCGGTTTCGGCGCTTGGCAGCAATCCCGTCGATCAGAAAATCGAAGGCGTCGTCAGCCCCATCCGGGTGGATGAGCCGTTCCTGTGGCTGCTGCACAAGCTGAAATTCATCGAGGGGAGCGATTAAGCGGTGAGTATTCATTCGGAAGCCGGCATCGCCCAGCAGATGTATACCCGTGAACGGCGCGGTGTCTACCGCTCCACTGAGGGCTTTGACACGGTGGCGAAGTCGGAGAGTCTGGACAATAATTTCGTCAAAAAAATCCTGCACCCCTTCTGCTTGTACGACGCTCCGGCGGAGCTGGCCGCTAGAGGCGAGAAGGACGAGTCACAGTATCCGCCCGCGCTGCATCTGTTCCATCTCGAGAGCGGGGAGACCGTGCTCGGACAAAGTGTCTTCCAGGCGGCGGATTTCACGGGTCTGCGCAGCGCTTTTTTTACCCACAACTATGTTCTTCCCGCCT
>NZ_ASSD01000540.1 GCF_000520715.1 Paenibacillus zanthoxyli JH29 | reverse complement strand
ATGCAGCTGCACATGTTCATCGGGAGCGGCCGCGCTATGCAGCTGCACATGTACAACGGGAGCGACCGCGCTATGCAGCTGTACATGCACATCGGGAACGGCGCACGTATGCTGGAAGTAGCCGAGCTTGGAAACCGTTGCGGCGGCCGATTTAATATTGCAGCAGAAGAACGAGGCAACAAAAACCCGGATTCCGATCTCTCGGAAATCCGGGTTTATTCGTTCTTTTAGCGCAATGCGGCTTACCGCCATTATTCGTTCGTTGCAGGCTTATCGTTTCGCCGATTTCGCTCTGCCTGAGCCGGGCAGCGGTCCGGGCGATCCGGGCGCGGGCAGCGCAGCGGCCGTTTCTCGCGCAGCCGCTGCCTCTTG
>NZ_ASSD01000539.1 GCF_000520715.1 Paenibacillus zanthoxyli JH29 | reverse complement strand
GGCGGGCCAGCCGCACCGTTTACGGACCTTGGCCTGACGCTGCGGCTGTGGTCCGGAGCGCTTGCCGGGTTGTCTGCAACCGGGTTGTTCGAGCTGGCTTTTAATGGCCGTCCAGGTAGCACAAAGGAGTAATAAAAATCACTTACCACTTATCCCTAATATGCTAAGATATCTACAGTATCGGAAGCACCGAACAACAAGCCTCTGCCTAGCGCAGGGGCTTTTTTCATTTACATAAAGTTCCAAAGTGATTATAATAACGACAGATTGGAGGTGATAATATGAAAATTTTTAAGAGATTTACAGTGATTCTGATGATTGCAGTTATGTCACTGAGCTTTATCGGTTCGGCATCTGCTCGTACATATGTTCATGGGTATACAAAGAAAGATGGTACTTATGTACGGCCGCACTATCGATCTGACCGCGACGGTAGCTTCAACAACAACTGGAGCACCAAAGGGAACACGAACCCTATTACCGGTAAGAAAGGATACAAGACACATCCTTGATCGGCACCAGTCCCCTGATATTTCAGGGGCTTTTTTCCACTTGAATAAAGAACAAATGTTCGCATATAATAGGCCCAGGAGGCGATTATATGCAACGGAAAAAACTCGAAGGAAATGGCTTATGGGAAAGCAGCCGCATGATGCTGCCTCAACATACACAACGCATTCTCGAACACCAGCGCGAAACGCTACGCCGCGAGAAGCCGGTTCTGGACGCCCAGGAATGGGATCTCATCGATCAGGCGTTGTACCATTCCATGGCAGACCACGCACCTGTGACTCTTACTCTGTTCGATCCGTTCGTCGATCGCCAGGCCAAGGGCATTGTTATGAAGGTAGATCGGCAACTGAAACGAATCAAGCTGCGCTGGAGCGAGGATGATTGGGATTGGGTGGACATGTCGGAGATTATTGCGGCGACTACATAAACAGCAAAGCCCCTGTTAGCCATAGCGGCCAGCAGGGGCTTTGTTCAACGGGCAATTCGGTTGCCAGTTAAACGCGAGAGCGGTCTATCCCGAGACTCCGCTTTAAACCTTCTTGCAGAATCTGGCTGAAATTAAGGTGCTGGCGTTCCGCTTCATCGTTCAACCACTTCGGCACGGTGAGCGTCTTTTTTATCGCCTTTGACTCAAAAGCATCCCGCACAGTCGGCATGTAAACATGAACTTCACTAGCAGCCTCTCCGGCCTCAGCCTGCTTCAAGATAGCGTCGAGCGGTGAAGGGTCAGGAATCGGGTCATTGTCCTGTTCCATCACATAAAGGAATCCCTCCAGCGCCTCACGTGCGGCGGCGTGCGCTTCCTCGGCCGTGTCTCCAGAAGTCAGGCATCCGGGCAGATCGGGGAAGCGTACGGAGATCCCTTCGTCGGCTGCATCCAGCAGCGCCCAGAACCGATAAACATCTTTCTTACTCATCTATGGTTTAACCTCCTTGGAGGGGCGGGGCTTGTGGCCCCTACAACCCTGCTGATTTAAGGATACTTGCTTGTGTCTTGGGAGGAAAGCTTTTCTTAGGATGCGGCACCGTGACTTTCCCGGGCTTTGTCGGATGCTTGTAGTAATGGTGGCTGCCATGTACTCCGATTAAGTACCATCCGTCCTCTTCAAGAAGTTTTATGATTTCTCTTGAACTGTAAGCCTTCATCTCAACCCTCCTTACACTTCAATTATACACGTATATTTAGTACGTGTCAACGTATAAATTACACGTATAAATTATTATATGTCTACTTCTTCCCAACCGGGCGGCAGCGGATCTTCAGGCGCGTGATCCAAAGCTTCCGGCTCCACAATGATCAGCAGCGGCTCGCCGATATCGACTAAGGCACCGATCTTATAAAGGTTAACTTCGAACGTGCCGACAGCTACCACTCTGCCGGTACGACTACCGTAGCCGCTGGTGTGATCGGTGGCGATCCGGACGCGGAGGCCGGGTTTTATTTCATCCAGATTCATTTTAATTCCCCCCCCCCAGGAAAAAATTCCTTCCCTATAAAGTACGATTCATGCACTCCGGTTTCTTATTGATCACCAGAACAGGCGACGCTTCCCCATACCCTTCATCCATATTCTTAAAATGTCTATTTCGATAAATGACGACAGCTCCGGGTAATCCAACGGTATCCCATACATCTGTTTTATTAGCCAGAAGGAAGGATATTTCTGGCCGGATGTAAATATGCGATTGCGGGCGCTCGAAAAAGGCATCGACAAACTGCTTGAGCCTCATGGATTCGATTTTCATAATTTCCCTCCTCACTCTTGTATTACGAACATTTATTCGTATATAATACAGGAACAAATGTTCGAAAGGATGATAATCTATGTCTCATGTACACAAAAACCTAAATTACTTCACTCGCCCGACTCTTGATGAATTCGAATTACAGGAACTTGGCGAAAGCTTACAGGAAGCAATGAGGAGTAAAAGGCCGATCACACTAACTGTTTACAAGATCGGAGAAGTAACCGGGGTTATCGAGAAGATGGACGCCGTTACTCGAAAGATACACCTTCAGACAGAGAGTCAAGGACTGTTCAGACTTCCGTTTTTAGAAATATGGGGCGCAGATGATCCGGGAGAATGATCCCGGATTTTTTTGGATTCCGTTGTTAATTAATAGCATTAATTACCGATGCGATTTTCGACATATAGCGACACAAATATTTCCATCGGCAGGTTAGAATAGTTTTTGGGAGCAAAATGCTCCCGATTGAAGTAGGGAAGTGCGGACTTTCCGCACAGCCTACTCCTTGTCGTTATGCGTGACAATCCATTCGTGTAAATCTTCCATCCTGCAATCAAATATGAGAGATGCAGCATATTCATCTTCAGGTTTCATTACTCTCTCATTATTACAAAAGTGGGAGATAATACGCTTTGGACGACCGGATCGTCTTGCATACTCCGCTTGAGTCCACCCTTTACTGTCGATCCAGTCTTGGAGTAGGCATCTTCCGCGAGTTACGCGCAAGCTGCCAAGACTCCTTTCAGTTTGGTTGGTATTCGAGTGGATTATACCATATTAGTCTATGAGCACCAATCCTACACGTTGAACTCAGCAATAAATTTACAAATATACAAACGTGTGTTCTGCTATTTTGTTTTGTGATATAATGTAATCTACTAAAAATATCCTAAAAAGGTGGCATGGTTCATGGGCGAGGATATCGCAATTTCTACAGCAAGAGAACGGGCTGGATTGACTATTAGTCAATTTGCACAACGATTAAATATCCCTGAGGATAAATTGATTAATATTGAGCACAACCCTTCTGGAATATCTCCGAGACTAGCAAAGCGGATTTCCGAAATTTTAGGGATGACAGTTGATGAAATTAGCTTTTTCGATACAAGTAGTTTGGCCTGCGATTGGTGTCCGTTTGGTGTCTCGCGTTAAAATTACATATGCGCATTATTCGCGTATCTGTGACTATCAAAATTCACAGATACGCGAAATCGCTGTGTTTCTTCGTGATATTACTTCTTGTTCAATGGTAAGAAACAGCCTTCCAAGCTGATAGCGTGGGTTCGATTCCCATCACCCGCTTTCACCCTTATTTATGTTAAAACCCTTGCGCCGTAAGGGTTTTTTAATTTGGCTTCCGTTTCCGATAATCATTGGAACACGGGAGGAACCTGGTAAAACAGCGAATTCCAGCAAAAAAGGCTCTCCGCTTAATAACGAGCGAAGAGCCTTTTGCATATCGGCTCAGCTAGGGGGCAAGTTAGACCGTTCCTGCCGATTTCAAAAATTCCACAATCGTCAGCAGACCCTTGTCGAAATTCTCCAGGTTGAAGTGCTCGTCGGGCGCGTGCAGGTTCTCGTCGTCAAGTCCGAAGCCCATCAGAACGACCGGCGCCTTTAGGATGCGGGAGAAGCTCTCCATAATCGGGATGGAGCCGCCGTCCTTCGTGAACAGGGCGCGTACGCCGTATGCTTTGCCGTAAGCGTCCGCCGCCAGTTGAAGGAAGGGGTTCGACGGATCAATGTCCAAGGCGAACGCCTTCTCCATCTGCCGCACTTCCACCTTGGCTCCCGGCTGAATATGCGATTTCAGATGGGCTTCAATAGCGTCGAGAACATGCTGTGGATTCTGGTCGCCGACAAGGCGGCAGGTGATTTTGGCATGGGCCGCTTTCGGGATAACCGTCTTGGTGCCCTCGCCCTGAAAGCCGCCGTAGACGCCGTTAAGCTCCAGCGTAGGCCGGGCTCCGACGCGTTCGACAAACGTATAGCCTTCTTCGCCGTAGAGAGCGGACAATTCGAGTCCCTCCCGGATTTTATCCTCGTCGAGTCCCTGCTTGGCGAATTCCTCACGCATCAGCGGAGACAGCTCCGGCACGCCTTCATAGAAGCCGTCTACGGCGACCCGGCCTTTGTCGTCATGCAGCGACGCGAGCAGGGAAACGAGTGCGTGCAGCGCATTAGGAACAGCGCCTCCGTAAGTGCCCGAGTGTAAATCCGTGGAAGCGGTCGTGACGTCCACCTCCAGCGAGCAGAGGCCCCGGAGTCCGGTGCAGATGGCGGGTCTTCCGCGCTCCAGAAGCGAGGTGTCGGAGACGAGAACGGCGTCCGCAGCCAGCGTGTCTTTATGTTTTTCCAAGAAGGAAGTTAAATGAACGCTGCCGATTTCTTCTTCGCCTTCAATGCATACCTTGAGGTTAACCGGAAGGGAACCTTCCTGACTCAATATGGCCTCTATCGCCTTAATATGCATGAAGACTTGACCTTTATCGTCGGTTGCGCCGCGCGCGTACAGCTTGCCATTCCGGATATTCGGCTCGAACGGCGGAGTCGTCCAGAGATTCAGCGGGTCGACCGGCTGAACATCGTAGTGCCCGTAGATAAGCAGAGTCGGCTTGCCGGGTGCGTGCAGATAGTCCGCATAGACGACAGGGTGGCCGTCGGTCGGGTGAATTTCGATATGTTCCAATCCTGCTTTGTTCAGCGTATCCGCGAGCCACTGCGCCGCCGTCAAGATATCTTTCTTGTGCTCGGACAGTGCGGAAATGCTGGGGATCTTAAGCCATTCATTCAGTTCGTTCAATTGTTCGTCCCGGCGGGACGCAAAATATTCTGCGTAAGACATCATTATGTACCTCCTGGATTTGCGGGGTCGCAAGCCTTGGGCTTGTGACGGATGCGCCGAATCGGATTCGGTGATCCATAGGAACTATTATACTGGAATAACCCCCGCACAATCAAAAATCGCCGGTATCGCACATACCTGGGCGCCGTCACGTACAATAACCCATATTCAGAGAATAACGAATAATGGAGGTACAGCGGTGATTACTTTTTTGACCGGCAGCCAGGATGGAATTGATATGTCAACGCTATCGGGCGTGGAGAGAGAGCTTGTGGAGAAGAAGCGGAGAAGTCCGGAAACCTATGTTTACGAATCGCCAGCCGCGCTCGCATTTGAGCTGAATATGAGAAGGCGCATTGTTGAAGCGGCAATCGCACTCGATGCAAGCGGAGTAACCTTTGTCCCGTTTGAGACCACCAGGGGGAATCGCAACTTTTGGTCGCGCACCCGTGAAGGAGGACTTCGCTTAAATGACGGGGTTTTACCGTCTGACGGGATCAACGATATTTTCCGGAACGGCCGTCTGTATGCCTTTGAGTGCGCAACGGCGGCGGTAATTGTTTTATATAAGGGAGTCCTTGATGCGCTGGGCGAAGATGTGTTTAATACGTACTTCAAAAACCTGCTGCTCTATGATTGGCAGTATGACAGCGATTTACAGTTAACTGCGACCACTAACAGGGAGGAAGCCTATCCTGGTGATGTGCAATATTTCAAGAATCCCGATCATGCTCCGGACAAACCGGAATGGCAGGGCGAGAATGCAATTATGCTTGGCAACGGAATGTATTTCGGGCATGGAATTGGCATTACCACCGCAGGGGGAATCATCTCTGCTTTGAATAGAGAGAGAGTGCCGGGCAGCAGAACATCTGCATATCTTCTGGATGAGGCGTTTCATCCGAACTTTGAGTATTTGCGGGGAATGTCTGCGGGAAGAAGCCTTCCGTCAGCGGCTGGCCGCTCTAGAGCCTATGCGGTCGTCGCCAGAATAGGTTCGCATAATTTTAGATTTTAGCTTAGAAAACCCAAGCTCCATTCTCACCGTTCATGGCTGTTACTGTGCCTTGGTGATATTCAATGATTTCTTTGGTAATGGCCAGGCAGATCCCGGAAAGCCCGTCCTTACCTCGATTGTGACGCAGGCTCTGGCTTTTTCAAAGGGACGATTACTTTGGCTGAATTGTAATGGAGAGTGCGCAAAGAACGGCAACCTGGTCCTCCGGCAAAGGTCCGGGTTGCTGTGTGCAGAATGAAATCGGTCCGGTATTCCATAAAAAATACATAAAGTTCTTGTTTAAAAAACAACGAAAATCGTTTAGAATAAATAAATGAAAGGGCTTACAATGAAGGCATGCCGCTGAGTCTTTATGGCTATAATTAATTATATCCCTGATAAAAAAAATTAGGTCCGGCGGTCTAATTTTTTTCCTCTTTTGTGACGATAAGATTATTTAGGAGGGGATCGCATGGAAAAACATGAGAATTTGAGATTGCCGCTGCAGCAGGAAAGCATGAGAGCACATTCCGAAGGCCGTTTCTCGGCTGGACTTCTGTGGGGAATTCTGATCAGCATCCCGTTATGGATTTCGCTGTTAGGCTGGATTATTAGCTTTACGAGATAGTACGACGGAAGATAGCGATAGTACGGTTGAGCCATCCTTATGAATTGTAACCGGGAAAGAGAAGCGCGGCATAGGAGCAATATTATGGCGCTTAAGCATAGATAGATAAGAAACGCTCATGTGTAAACGGCTTGTACCACCCGCTTAGAGGGAGGTGCAAGCCGTTTATTTGTAAGCAATGATATTCTGCTGCAAGGATAAGGCCAAGGCTGCCTCTTCGGTATTCGAAGGGGCGGCCTTTTAATATCTCCGGGCAGCAGCACCTGCCGAGAGTATCGCTGTCCAGCGGCGTTGTACCGGGCCTATGCTATCTGGGGCTTTATAACCAGAGCCCTTTCCTATTGGCCGGAACTGTCCATCCACGCTGCGTATAACGCGTCGAGCTTGGACTGCAGCGCTTCACGCTCGGCGTACAGCCCGGCTAGCCGGTCGGCATCGCTGCTCAGCTGCGGGTCCAGCATCCGGGCTTCGATGGCTTGGAGCAGCTTCTCGCCCTCGGCAATCTCGCTTTCCCACTCAGCGGCGGAGCGGACGTTCCGGGAGCGGGGCGAACCGCTCCCGCTCTGCGCCCCGCCGGGCTTCATCTCCGGTGCCGCCACATTTCTTGCCGAAGCTGCTTTCCCGGGGCTTGCATGTGCCCCGCTGCCGGCAGACGCGGCGGCACGGGCAGCTGCTTGTTCCGCGCGTTTCTCTTTGAAGTATTCATAATTGCCCGGGAATACGGAAAGACTTCCGTCCTCCAGGGCCCAGATGCTACGAAAGCAGCGATTGATGAAATAGCGGTCGTGCGATACCGCGAGCACTGTGCCGGGAAATTCCTCCAGCGCCTCTTCCAGCGCTTCCCTGGAATCGATGTCAAGGTGGTTGGTCGGCTCGTCAAGAATGAGCAGGTTGGGCCGCCGGTGCATAAGCACGGCGAAGCGCAGCCGGGTCCATTCTCCGCCGGACAGTCCTGCGACGCTCTTGAACACATCGCTGCCGTAAAAAAGGAACCTGGCCAGCTGTCCCCGCGCTTCGCCTTCCTCCATGCCGGCCTGTTCGCGGAAATACTTCAGCACGGACTGGCCGGCATCTTCGGGCACGGCTTCCTGCGCAAGGTAGCCGACCGCTGTCCGCGAGCCAAGCGCGCAGCTTCCCTCGTCCGGCTGCTCCAGCCCGAGTATGATGCGCAGCAGCGTGCTTTTGCCCGCGCCGTTGCTGCCGATCAGCGCGGCCGTCTCGCCGTAGCGCAGCACGCCAGCGGCCTCCGTGAACAGCGTACGCTGTCCGTAGCGCTTGCCGACGCTGTCAAGCACAAGCACCCGGTTGCCCGAGCGGTCCTGCTGCTCAAGCTGCAAATCCATTGCTTTACGCTCCAGGATCGGCCGCTTGATCTTGACCATCCGGTCCAAGGCCTTTTGCATCGACGCGGCCCGGCGGTGAAAGGAAGGATTGGGCGGATTGGCGTTGTTGCCCCATTCGATCAGCCGTTTGATGCTTTCCTGCATTTTTTTAATTTTTTTCTGCTGCTCCTGGTAGTCGGCGAACTGCTGAAGCAGTCTTGCTTCTTTCTCGGCTTGATAGCCGGTGTAGTCGGTATGATAGGTGATGGCCTCTCCGTCTTCGATCTCGACGATCTTCGTGACGACGGCGTCCAGGAAATAGCGGTCGTGAGAAATGGCGACCACCGTGCCGTCATAGTCTCTCAGGAATTGCTCCAGCCATTCGATGGCAGCCATATCCAGATGGTTCGTCGGCTCGTCGAGCAGCAGCACATCCGGACGGAGCAGCAGCAGTGCCGCCAGTCCGACCTTCGTCTTCTCCCCGCCGGAGAGGGAAGAGAAGGCGCGCTCAAACTGTTCGCCGCC
Source organism: Paenibacillus zanthoxyli JH29 (assembly GCF_000520715.1). GTDB lineage: Bacteria > Bacillota > Bacilli > Paenibacillales > Paenibacillaceae > Paenibacillus_AQ > Paenibacillus_AQ zanthoxyli. The sequence goes on along the minus strand of NZ_ASSD01000539.1, from coordinate 156 downwards.
GATCCCAAGTCCAGAGGATACCCGCTGGATATCGGATTCGATTTCATAGCCGCCAGCCGTTTCGAATTTCTCCTGCAGCGAGCCGTACTCGCGCAGCAGCGCACTCATCCGCGCTTCGCTGTCAGTGCCGAGGCCTGACATCTCCAGCTCTAGCTC
>NZ_ASSD01000538.1 GCF_000520715.1 Paenibacillus zanthoxyli JH29 | reverse complement strand
CGGCTCACCCGCACCGCTTACGCTCGCTGCCCGCTCGCTCGCATCGCCCGTCGCCCTGCCCGGCTCACTTACGCCGCTCTCGCCCGCTGCCCGCTCACTCACACCGCCCTCCGCTCCGCCCGGCTCACCTGCACCGCTCTCGCCCGCAGCACGTTCACCTTCATGCTCCGCCACTCCCTGCGGCCACAGCTCCGCCGCATACCGCAGCACCGCTTCCACGAGCAGCTCCGTTTCCGGCCGGGGGATCAGCACATCCGGCGTTACCTCGAAAGAACGGCCGTAGAACTCCTGCTCTCCCGTGATGTACTGTACCGGCTCGCCGCTTCCCCTGCGGGTCATGGCAGTCTCCCACTTCTCCCGCTTATCGGCCGGAAATGGGTCGGCCATAGCCATATAGTATGCCGCGCCGGATAATCCCAGCACATGCTCCAGCAGAAGCTGGGCGCTGCGCTGCGGTTCGCTGACGCCAAGACCGCTTAAAAAAGAAGAAGCCTCCGCAAAGGCTTCCCGGATGCTTTGCACCTGCGGCATGATGTATGCGCTCTGTTTCAAAGCATTATTCTCCTTTTTCCAGCAGCTCTGCCTGTTCCGCGATGGAGAGCGCCGAAATAATCTCTTCGATTTCACCGTTCATGACCGAATCCAAGCGATGCAGTGTAAGGCCGATCCGGTGATCCGTCACCCGGCTCTGCGGGAAGTTGTACGTCCGGATACGTTCACTCCGGTCGCCGGTGCCGACCTTGCTCTTGCGTTCCCCGGCATACTTGGCTTCTTCTTCCTGGCGCATCATATCGGATATCCGGGCGCGCAGCACTTGAAGAGCCTTCTCCTTGTTGGAGTTCTGCGACTTGCCGTCCTGACAGGTCGCCACGATTCCCGTAGGAATATGCGTTACGCGCACAGCGGACTTGGTCGTGTTGACCGACTGGCCGCCCGCCCCGCTGGAACAGAAGGTATCCACGCGGATATCCTTGTCAAGGATTTCAATGTCAATTTCTTCAGCTTCAGGCATTACCGCCACAGTGGAGGTGGACGTATGAATCCGTCCGCCGGATTCCGTTGTCGGGATGCGCTGCACGCGGTGCGCGCCGCTCTCGTACTTCATTTTGCTGTAAGCGCCCCGGCCGTTAATCATAAAAATGACCTCTTTGAAGCCGCCCAGGTCATTCGTGTTGGCATCCATCAGTTCCACGCGCCAGCCTTGGGTATCCGCAAAACGGGTATACATACGGTACAGGTCGGATGCGAACAGTGCCGCTTCGTCACCGCCGGCCGCCCCCCGAATTTCCACGATGACGTTCTTGTCGTCGTTCGGGTCCTTCGGCAGCAGCAGGATGCGGATCGTCTCCTCAAGCTCGGTCTGCCGTTTCGACAATTCCTCGATTTCCATCTTCACCATATCGCGCATTTCGTCGTCGAGTTTCTCGCCCAGCATCGCTTTGGCGGCGCCCAGCTCTTCTATCACATTTTTATATTCGGTATAAGCCTCGTAAGCGGGCTGCAGATCGGATTGTTCTTTGGAATAGTCCCTCAGTTTCTTACTATCGCTTGCAACATCCGGATCGCAAAGCAGTTCACTGAGTTTCTCATAGCGGTCCGCCAGAGATTGCAATCGGTCCAACAAGGGAATTCACCTCTCCTAATTAAGGTTGACAAATTTAAGGTCTACTGCATCGTAAAGTTTTATGGTAAAAAAAACGTCTATACCTTATAACCATAAAGGGTATACACGGCTTTATATTATATCACGAATCTGCCGATTTGGCTACATTACGTCCTCTTCGTGCCTGCACCCCAAGGCAGGGTGCAAAATCGTAAAAAAGCCATTCCGCGTTAATGACAATATCACCGCGAAATGGCCTTCGTCCGCTCCATCCGGCAGATAGCTCCGCTCCACCCGCGAAGGTTCTCCGCCCGTCAGAAGCAAACTGACTTTATAATCTACAAGCTTTATACGTTAAACCGGAAATGCATAACATCGCCGTCCTGCACGACATAATCCTTGCCTTCGAGGCGCAGCTGGCCTTTTTCTTTGGCTCCATTCATGGAGCCGGCAGCGACCAGATCGTCATAGGCCACTACTTCCGCCCGGATAAAACCGCGCTCGAAATCAGAGTGAATCACGCCCGCCGCGCCCGGAGCTTTCGTTCCTCTGCGGATGGTCCAGGCGCGAACCTCCTGCACCCCGGCCGTAAAGTACGTGTACAGCCCAAGCAGCTTGTAAGCCGCTTTGATCAGACGGTTGAGTCCCGACTCTTCGAGGCCGAGCTCTTCGAGGAACATCGCCTTGTCGTCGCCTTCCAGCTCGGCGATTTCCGCCTCCACCTTCGCGCTGATCGGCACCACTTCGGCGTTCTCGGCGGTGGCGAATTCGCGCACCTGCTTCACGTACGGATTCTCTTCGGCCGTTGCAACCTCATCCTCGCCCACATTGGCCGCGTACAGCACCGGCTTCAGGGTCAGCAGATGAAGATCGCGCACAATCAGCCGCTCTTCATCCGACAGCTCCACGCTTCTCGCCGGCATATCGTTATACAGCGCTTCCTTGACCCGCTCCAGCACTTCCACTTCCTGGGCGTACTGCTTGTTGCCGCCCTTCATGTTTTTGCGGGAACGGTCGATCCGCTTCTCCACGCTCTCCACATCGGCCAGAATCAGCTCCAGATTAATCGTCTGGATGTCGCTAATCGGATTTACTTTTCCGTCGACATGAGTCACATTCTCGTCCTCGAAGCAGCGCACGACATGGACAATGGCGTCCACCTCGCGGATATGCGCCAGGAACTTGTTGCCCAGCCCCTCGCCTTTGCTCGCCCCGCGCACCAGTCCGGCAATGTCAACGAACTCAAACGCGGTCGGCACCGTTTTGTTCGGCACAACCAGCTCGGTCAGTTTATCCAGACGTTCGTCCGGCACTTCCACTACCCCGACATTCGGGTCGATGGTGCAAAAAGGATAATTCGCCGACTCCGCGCCCGCCTGCGTAATTGCGTTAAACAGCGTCGATTTTCCGACATTTGGAAGACCAACAATACCCGCTTTCAAAGCCATTTATATGACAGCTCCTATTTTCCGTTAATTGACCAATAAACCCAGTGATCTAAACTATTATATATTAGAACAAACGCCCCAGCAATACCAGGGAGACTTAAGAGGGAGACGGGAAACAGTGCAGCCGCCTGGTATAAAGGGAACCTTTCGCACCCGAACAACGAACAGTAAGCACCTAACTAAAGCAACAGACCTCACACAACGGGTCTTCATGCCGCGCGATAACGAACTTTTTTATCTGGAAGCGCTATACTCCCCAATGTCCCATCCACAGCCTGTATATTGAGAGCACGAACCTTTTAACCCGGTGCAATGAGCACTCGCGTCAAAACAATGGACTAGCCGCATCCATTAAGGCCGACAGATCCTTTTCACCGAAACATATTTTTCTTCCGGCAGCGCCGAAACTTCCTTAATCATCACAACCTATGTCCTTACCACGCAGACTTATCAGCAAAATGTCTTTCAAAGCGTGGACACTCCCACCAGATCGACATATACGTGACTCAGTAGCGTTCGTGCAGAATTTCACCTATATATTGAGTGAATTATCTTACTACCATCAATATATTGAATCTCGCTGCGGAAGTGTCAGCCTATTGCCCATGTCCACCTTTTAAAAGACACTACTCTAAAAACGTCCTCTCTGAGAGGACAGCGTATTTAAGCACTCTTAAAATATCTTCCGCTGCTCCCTTGGACAAGCACCACATCTCGCGATGAAGGCGGATTTCAAGCGGTAAATATGCCGCACCGAATCAGCTTCAAAAACTATGAGCCGGCCAGTTCCAGCACTTTTTTTACAGCGGGATCGCCCATTAAAAAGGACCTCCACTTGGAGATCCTTCTTCCATCCTGCGATTAATAGGCGGTGCCGATCACGGCAATCATTCAGTCTACAGCTCTTTCGACATCGTAATGTCGGTCACGCCGTAGCCCATTTTTTTGTACAACTCGAATGCGCGGTGGTTCTGGCCGAATACATGCAGTCCGATTTTGCGGACGTTCATGCTGCGGGCCTCTTCGTCGAGCGCCTGCATAGCCAGCTTGCCGTAGCCCTTGCCTTGAAACGGTTCAAAAATATAAATATCGTAAATAAATGCTTCGCGGCCGCGGCTTCCTTCAGTAACGTTGAACCAGATGTATCCGACAGGGGTATCACTCTCTTCCTCGACGACCGAGTACAGATAAGCGCCTTCGGTATTCAGTCCGGCGGGCAAAAAGCGCGTCATCGCCTCTTTGGACTGCTTCAGCGCGTTATCCGGTTCCCAGGCTCCCGATTTTACCTTCTCCTCGGCAAAGTCGCTGGTCGATTGGCTGAGGAAAAATTGAAACGTCGCTTCGTCCATTTGAACCAGTTTTATCATAATTAGACCTTCCTTATTTCGGTATTCATGCCCTTCTTACGGGCATCTGAATTTAACATTCGCCTTTCGCTTGGGAGGCCGGAATGAACAGCACTTCACACCCGGAAGAGCCGGCTGGCGCTCCCGCTACGCCGTGCTAAATGCGTATAAGCCTCGGCGTGCCGCGAAGGGCACCCACGGAGGAGACACCGATGCCGAACATCGCCGTCCGCAGCTCCAGCTCGGCCTGCTCAAGCGCCGCCTCCAGCGCC
>NZ_ASSD01000537.1 GCF_000520715.1 Paenibacillus zanthoxyli JH29 | reverse complement strand
GGCTTGTACAGCAGCGGCTCCAGACCGAACAGCCCGGCCATTTCCGCCAGCCTGCCGCGCATGACGGACGGGGAAAGACCCATATTTTCCATGGAAAAGGCAAGCTCCTGCCATACCGTCTCCATCACGATCTGCGCCTCCGGATTCTGGAAGACCATGCCGATTTCCCCGGCCGCAGTCTCCTGAAATAGCTGCGAAAGCTCCCAGCCCCGGTAAAAAATCTCGCCGCTCCCCTCTCCAACAGGAGTCAGCTCCCGCTTCAAATGCCGCAGCAGCGTCGTTTTGCCGCTGCCCGACGGGCCGCAAAGAACGACGAACTCGCCTTCTTTTATTCCAAAGGATAGCCCGTCCAGTGAAGCCCTTTCTTCCCCGGGGTAGCGGAAGGATAGCTCCTGCGCGCGGACGATCTCCATAACCATTTCTCCTTTCCTTCCACCCAGAGGGGGAGAGCCATGAACAGACAAAAGGCGGCGTACATCGCCGCTTCCTGCCAGCTAAATACCAGCGGCTTCATCCGGGGATACAGCATCAGCAGGCCGTATCCTTGAGACCAGCCCCACAGGGTACCCAGCGCGCCGGCTCCCAACCCCGCCAGGACCCAAATATCCCTCCGGTCAAGTCTATGTACCGCATAGGAGCTTCGGCGGCGGATACCGTACCCGCGTGCTTTCATCGAGTCGGCGGTCTGCAGCGCTTCCTCTAGCGACCAGGTGAGCAGCGTCTTCAGCAGCGTCATCCCGTCAGCCATACGCGAGCGCAGACTGCCCTCGCGGACCGAAACGCCGCGCGCCCCCTGAATCAGCGCAATCCGGCGCAGCCGCCGCTGAAACAGCGGAACGAAGCGGAGCGTCATGAGCGCAAGCAGGGCGCTTTTGGGAGCGGCAGATGCGAACAGGTACATAAATTTATCCGGTGTTACCGTATAGTTGTACGAAAGAAAAATAACAAACACCGCGATCAGTACAACCATCATCATCAGCCCGTACAGCACAGCTTCCAGAGTAATCGGCTGGTCCATGAAATAAAACAAGATAACGGCTCCTCTGTGCGAGAACAGCGGGTTCAGCAGGGCGGCGGGAACAGCGATAATCAGGCAAAAAGCCAGGCTGCCCGCTATCCGCCGCCCCTGTCCCTGAAGCAGCATCAAGCCGAGCAGGGCCAGAGTTTCGGTCACCAGGAACACCGGATGAAACAGCAGCAGTGTGAACAGCAGCAGCCCGGCGTAG